>JAKALZ010000036.1 GCA_021813065.1 bacterium | reverse complement strand
GCCTGCGAAAGCCCAGATCGATGTGTCGACGGACAATGGAGAGTACAATTCGTTCGAGTTTACACTACAGTGAGTATTGGTGATTCTGTTTGTGATATGACGCAGTTTGATGTGCCTTCCCCCCTCTACCTCGTGGACCCCATCGATGTGCCGAATGCGATCGCGCAGCTCGTGCGCGCGGTGCGGCTACCAGATGGCATCGATCAAGACGCGCTCATCGATGCGCTCTTGGCGCGCGAGGAAGTGATGAGCACCGCGATCGGCAACGGCGTCGCGTTACCGCATGTCCGAAAGTTCGGCAGCGAGAGCCTCAAGAGCGACGTGGTGCTTATCGCATATCTCTTTGAGCCGATCGACTGGAAGGCGCCGGATGGAGCGCCAGTCCACACGCTGTTCCTCGTCCTGGCTGCCGACGAAAACAGTCACCTTCAGATACTCGCGCAGATTGCGAACCTGGCCTCCGACGACAGCTTTGTCGAGTTTCTGAGGACTATGCCCGGTCGCGAGGCCCTTCTGGAGCGCATGGGGGAAATTTCGCGCACTCAGGGTTCGCAATAGAAGTGCGCCTATTTTTCACCAATGAGAATCCACCTGTTGATCATGTCCAATCCGGATAATCCTGTCTAAATCTTCATCCTGTCGAAATATTCGTAATATTGATCAGTGGGCGACGTGCAACCATGCAATTCTGAAGCCGCATTTTAGAAATGCATGATTATATCGAGAGTACGATTTCGTCAAATATTTTAGCTGACATGAAGATTTTTTGTCGCAGTGGATATCGCTACCTTACACCATTTTTACCTACAGAGTACATGCCAGGAACGCCGCCCCATATATTCTAGAGGCACTATCACGAGGTGGTTTCCAGGAATCCGCGCTCGTGGAGAACGATGCCGCAAGCTACCGTTGGCGAGAAGCATTCCTCAGAGTATCCGCTCCAACAGTGAGGGCTCGACTTGAGTTCCTTCAGAATGCACTGTTGCTTCGACGGAATGAGCCTGCGAGCACCAGCGCAAGATGAAAAGGGAGATTCCTTGATCATCGTGAATTGTGTACGTTGTCGAACGCTGTATCTTCTCGAACCATTTCAGGGTCCTACGACTACAGAATATAGTTGCCTAGGGCAGATAGCGGGCAGAATGTGATGATGAATTCGCCCATGGTCTTCTGAAAAGGATGTTCGACGTTCGCGGAAACGACAAGATTCAAGTTTCCCGGATGGAGTGCGCGGAATGCGCGAAGACCTTGTGCTTCAAAGGCGTCGGCATTCCATTTGACTTCGATCGCGATGGGGGTTGTATCTCTCGACATGACCACAAAGTCAATTTCGTGTCCCTGCTTATCTCGCCAGTTAAGGATGTTGCTTGTTTGGCGAAGTGCCGCGATTTCGTTGAGGACTAAGTGTTCCCAGAGCAAGCCTTTCTCTTTGGCTGGGATATCGAGCAATCCTTGTGCCCATGCGACGAAACCTGTATCAAAGGCGTACACGCAGGGAGTCGACACAATTTCTTTCACATTGTGAGTGTGATATGGCCTGACCACATACACAAGATGTGTCGCTTCCAGGATTGCCAGATAATTCATTATTGTTGGGCGGCTCACCCCGCAGGACGAAGCGAAGACTGAAGCATTAAGCCTTCCTCCACTCTGCGCGAAGATCATTTCAACGAATTTCAGGAAGGATGCTCGTCTTTCCAATCGAAAAAGCTCGAGAATATCTCGCGCCCAGAAGGCTTCAATCCACTCGGAGTAATCCTTCTCATCGCGGATATCCGATAAAAAGAGAGCAGGAAGTCCGCCATGCAGCAGCCTCCTCATTCGGTCGCCGGAGTGAGGGAAATTCGAATCAGCTTCGCACAGAGGTGTGAGGTAGAGTTCAGCCTTTCTCCCCGCGAGAGTATCCCTGAATTTGGATGAGGCTCCGAGCGTTGACGAGCCTGTGGCGATAATGCGCGTTTCAGGGAAATGATCCGCCGCTATTTTCAAGAGGAGTGCGGGATCATCGAGTCTGTGGATTTCATCGAGCGCTAAAACCTGTCCGCGATGCGACTTTAAGAACATCTCTTGGTCTTCCATCTCGCGTCTCGCTGATGGCAGTTCGCAGTCGAAATAACGCACATTTTTGATACTTTGGCAGAGAATGGTCTTCCCAGCGCGCCGTACTCCAGTGAGCCACAGTATAGAGCGCCGTTTCCAGAGAGCCGCGATGCGGGCTTCCCACCAAGGCCGAGGAATTATCATAGATAGAGTGTACTTCCAATATATACCAAACGCAAGTGAAATTGCGTTTGGTATACACCAAACGCAAAGCACGTACGCATACGGTGGGAAAGAGTATATAAATTCCGCTGAACAGTTCGAAACTTTCTGGGAATCCTAACGCGCGAAACCTATCGCCACGAGGTAGGTCTCGAAAGATTCGGCGCGGCAGGCTTCGGGCTTGAAGGCGCGCGCCTGCGCGAAGTGCCCGCGCAGCTCGGCGATGAGCCGCTTCTCTTCGCCGCCCTGGAAAATCTTCATCACCAGCGCGCCACCCGGCGCCAGCACCTCGATCGCGAGGCCCATCACGGCTTCGACGAGCTCCTCCGAGCGAGCCTGGTCCACCAGGCGGTTGCCGCTCGTCGCCGGGGCGGCGTCGGAGACCACGAGGTCGTAGGGGCCGCGCCCGCGCAGGCGCGCGCGCACCGGTTCGTCCAGTATGCTTCCCTTCAGAAACGAAAAATTGGGATCGGCGGGGGCGATCCCGAGGTCTTGGATGTCGACCGCGACGAGGGAGCCACGATCCTTGAGCTGGCGCAGCAGCCAGAGGCTCCATGAGCCGGGGGCGGCGCCCACGTCGAGAATGGCGGGACCTCGCCGCTCTAAAGCGCGCCCTCGATTCGCGCTGTCGTCATACGCGGGGCCGCGCCCGCTACTGATGCCATCGCCGCGTACGGCGCCGCGCCCTCCGCTCATCCCCTTCAGCAGACCGAACTTCCGTACGATCTCTTCGAGCTTATATACCGAACGGGCGGGGTAGCCCTCCTTCTTCGCGCGGATCGTCCAGTGATCGGGTCGTTCGTAGCCTGCTGCCATTCGTTGTTCTCCACTATGGTGGCGCGCCTGGCGCGCGGTGTGCCGGCGCAAAGGCGAGGTCGGGGCCCCGGATGCCGTTCGCGCGCCGATTGCCGGCGGGCGCTCGCTGCGCGGGGGCGGATATTTCGCCTGCCCGCGCTCGGTTATTTCGCGAGAAGCCTGTTGAGGCGCTCGGAGAAATCCTGGGGTACCTCGAAGTGTTCGCCCTCGGCGAGCATGGCCTCGTAGAAGAGGATATTCGCCAGGTCGTCGAGCTCCTGAGCCGCGGTAGCGTCGCCGGCACTCTGCGCTTTGCGCGTGTCGAGCGCGACGAGACGCTCGACGAGGGGATGGCCCGCGTTGATCTCAAGAATCGGCTTCGACTCGGGCACAGGCTCGTTCGAGAGCCGCTCCATGAGCTTGCGGTAGGCAGGCGTGGGGTCGTCTTTGCCGACGACGACACAGGACGGACTCTTGCCGAGGCGCTTCGAGATGCGTACGTCCTTGACGCGCTCGCCGAGCACGCCCTTCAGAATGCCGATCGCCTTGTCGCCCTGCTCCTTGTGCTCGCTCTTCGCCGATCCGAGTTCGTCCTCGGCGTCGAGCTGCTGGAGGTTCTTGAACTGCATGCCCTCGAATTCGCCGATGCCGCTGAAGGCCAATTCGTCGATCTCGTCGGTGCCGAGCAGCACCTCGATGCCCTTCTCCGCGAATGTCTCGAGGAGAGGAGAGGCGCGCAGCCGCGACTCGTTCTCGCCCGTCAAATAGTACACGGACTTGCGGCTCTCGCCAGCGCGGGTTTTGTAATCGGCGAGACTGGTCCAGCCGTCGACGCCGGTGCTCTTGAAGCGCGCGAGCTTGAGGAGGGGTTCGCGGTTTGCCCAATCGGAGAGCAGGCCCTCTTTCAGTTGGACGTTGAAGAGTGCTACGAAGCTTGCATATTTTTCGGCGTTTGTGGTTGACAGCTGCTCGAGTTCGCTGAAGAGCTTCTTGAGCGTGTTCTGCTGAATGGTCATCATGACTCGGTTGTGCTGGAGCATCTCGCGGCTCACGTTGAGCGGCAGGTCGTCCGAGTCGATCACGCCGCGTACGAAGCGGAAGTAGGGCGGCAGAATCCGCAGTTCCTTGTCCGTGATGAACACCCGCTTCACATAGAGCTTGATGCCCTGCTCATGGCTCGGGATATAGAGATCGGCGGGTACGTGCGATGGGATGTAGAGGAGGGAGTTGTACTCGATAGTGCCCTCAGCCTTGGTGTGGATCCAGAGGAGAGGATCTTTCTCGTCGCCGGTCAGCGACTTGTAGAAGTCGATGTAGTCCTTGTCGGTGAGTTCGGACTTGGGGCGGCGCCAGAGCGCGCTCGCGGCGTTCACCTGCTCGTCGACAATCTTCGATTCAGCCTTGGCGGGATCCTTCGCGTAGCTCTTCTCTTCCGAAATGAGGTGGATCGGCCAGGCGATGTGGTTCGAATATCGCTTGAGCAGCTCTTCGATGCTCCAGCGCGAGAGGTACTCCGAGCCCTCGTCGTTGAGGTGGAGGATGACGTCGGTGCCGAAGCCCGCGCGGATGCCTGGCTCGATGTCGTAGCCCGACTTGCCGTCGCTCTTCCACAGGTGAGCGCCTGTCGATCCTGCCTTGAGGCTGACGACTTCGATCTGGTCCGCGACCATGAAGGCCGAGTAGAAGCCAACGCCGAACTGACCAATGAGGCTCGAGTTCTTGCGGTCGTTCTCGCCGAGGCGCTCGAGGAAGGCTTTGGTGCCCGAGCGCGCGATAGTGCCGAGGTTGTCGGCGAGTTCTTGCTCGTCCATGCCGATGCCGTTGTCCGACACGGTGAGGGTCTTCGCGTTCTCGTCGAGCTTCACCGTGATGCGCGGTTCGAAGCTGAGTGTCTTGAAGGCATCGTCCGACACGGTGAGGTATTTGAGCTTATCGATCGCGTCGGAGGCGTTCGAGATGAGCTCGCGCAGGAAGACTTCCTTGTGGGAGTAGAGCGAGTGCGTGATGAGGTTCAGAAGCTGATTCACTTCAGTTTTAAAGGTAAAATTAGGCATGTGTGAAACTCCTGAAAAATGTGTGTTGAAGAAGAAACCGATTGTCCGGTTATTCCTTTCTAATATAGCGAATTTTCAGGCGGACGTGAATGCGTTGGGTAGGGTGGGCAGCGGCAAAGTTCCAACTGTTCGGTCCGCGGGCCTCCATCCTTTGACAGTTTGTGGCGGGAAATGCTACATTTACTGGCCGGATTAGAAATAAGCGGTTGAAAACTCGCTGAACATAGAGGGAGCAACAAGGTGCCGGAAGGCTTGCGCGGCTTTAAAGAACAAGAGAAACGCTGGTACGGACGCATTGTGCAGAGTTTCGGGACTGGGTTCACCGCGGCCCGGGTCGCGTTTCGACGGTTCTTTTCCTGGGGGAAGAGTCGTCTGACTGTTGCCCTTATCCCGCAGACCGAGAAACCGGCGCGCAAAATCGAGCTGAGCCGCTTTTCGCTCACGGCGATCGGAGTAGTCGTGGCGCTTGTCGCGGGCGCGGCGCTCTTCGCCATTGGAGTGTACAGCGCTACCTCGCTCAGAGCAGCCTCGCTCGACACGCAGCTCACTCAGGCGCACAAGAGTATCGATATGCTCCGCGAATCCACTGAGCGGCTGCTCTCTGAGACCGCGAAGTTCGAGGAGAAGCTCGGTCAAGTGGTCAGCATCGCCCAAGCCAAGGGCAAAACCGACGTCGCGCCGAGCTCGGCCGACATTCTCAAAACGGCGGGGCTCTCCGACCTGATCTCTGGGCAGCTCTCGGACGATCCCGTGAGCAGGGATGTGCTCAGGCTGAACGGCATCGCGGGGAGCCTCAGCGGCAGCCTGCCCTCGCTCGACGATATCGCGAATGTTCTTGCCACGCAGAAGGACATCATGACGGAAATACCGAATCTCTGGCCGATCAAGGGGAATCTCGGGCATATCACGATGTACTTTGGCCAGAACGAGAATCCCTTCTCGACGGGGCAGTGGTACCTCCACACGGGTATCGATATTTCAACCTATCGCCAGGGCGACCCGATTCTCGCCACCGCCGACGGGAAGGTGATCGACGTGCACTACGACGCGAGTCTCGGCAATTCGGTGACCATCCAACACAGCCACGGTTTTACGACGCGCTATGGGCACTTGCGAAGCTTCGCGGTGAAGAAGGGCCAGCGCGTGTCGCAGGGCGATGTCATCGGCTATCTCGGCAACACGGGCAAAACGACGGGGCCGCACCTTCACTACGAGGTGTACCTTGGCACAAGTCTCATCGATCCACTGAGATTTTTGAGCATACGCAAGGAATTCCATGAGTAATAATGACTTTTCCGAATGCGCGGTCGGCGTTGGGGTCGCGATTCAGGGCACGATCCGCGCGCCGGGCATGGTGCGTATCGATGGCGAATTTTCAGGTGATATAACAAGCGGCGCATCTGTGATAATCTCAAAGAACGCGGTGGTGCGGGCGGATATCAGCGCGCGCGATCTTATCGTGGCGGGCAGTTTCAGCGGAACCGCGAATGTGCGGCGACAAGTCCGCTATTCGGCTACCGCCCGCGTCGACGCCGTCTGTGTCGGCGATGCTCTGGTGATGGAGTCTGGCGCCATTGTCAGAGGTACCTTTTCCCGCGTCAGCCAGGCACAATGAATCAGGAGTTTTTCGATGTCCGATGAATATAATGAAGCAGCTCTTCCCGAGGATTTGCTCGACACTTTCCACGAGGAAGAATTCGAACAGCCCCGAGGCGGGAAGCCGCAGCAGTCGCGCGCCGATGAGCTGCCGCATCCCATGTATCGTCTCAAGACCCTGCACTCGAGTGAGACTTTTCACGCCTACTATGCTGGACCTGAAGAAGGCGTACATTTTTTAAAAGGCTGCGACCTTGAAGCGGCGCTCGCGGGACCGCGCCCCACAAAAGCGATCGAACCGGCGATGAACGAGTCCTGCGCGCTGTGCGCGGCGGTGGAGGCGCGCGAGAGGCGGAGTGAGCCTGAAGATGCCGCGCGCGCCGTTGAATCTGCCGCGAAAGAACACCGTTTTTCGATTCCATGCCACGCATTCGTGGTTGCGCCCACAAAGTACGGCCGCGATCTCGCCGAAGTGCTCGGCATGGTGCGCGATCTCTCGGTGGTCAACGCGGATGAACTTGTGCTGATCGAGCGTCCCGCGACGGTCGACGATTACCGGCGCTACCTCGACAATCTGGAGCGCGAGAAAGAAGCCTTTCAGAAGTGCAGAGTCAGGATCGAGGCGCACCGCCTCCCCATGAAACTTGTCTCCGCGCACTGCCTCCTCGAGGATAGCAAGATTCTCTTCTTCTTCACCGCGGAAAGCCGCGTCGATTTCAGAGACCTCGTAAAGGACCTCGTGGGCGTCTTCCACGCGCGGATTGAGCTCCGACAGATCGGTGTGCGCGATGAGGCGCGGGTTACTGGGGGATGCGGTGTGTGCGGCCGAATTCTCTGCTGCCACGGTCTGTCCGACAAGCTCAACCCCGTCTCGATCAAGATGGCGAAGGATCAGAATCTCTCGCTCAACTCGCTCAAGATCTCGGGCCCCTGCGGAAGGCTCCTTTGCTGTCTGAGCTACGAGCACCAGTTCTATAGGGACGCGCGGCGCGAGCTGCCAAACGAGGGCGCGCGTTTCGCCTACGATGGCACGCTCTTCAAGGTGATCGAGGTCAATGTGCTCTCAAACAAGATTCGAATTGCCGGAGAGGATGGTCGCCTGCTCGATATGGAAGCCGAGCGCCTCAAATACCTCGACGGACGCTGGACGATCATCGCCGAAGAAACAACGTGAGGTGATGAACGGCGCGCGCCTGTGCAGCTTGTGCCTTTCATGTCTGCCGCGCGGCGCGGTTACGCGTAGCTGTGCAATCCGCTCAACAGAAAATTCACTCCAAAGAACGTAAACATCGCGATAAAAAACCCTGCGATGACGAGGGCGGGCACGAGTTTGCTCGTGCTTTTGCGCACAAGGCGGAAGTGCAGATACGCGGTGTAGGTGAGCCATGTGATGAGGGCCCAGGTTTCCTTCGGGTCCCAGCTCCACCACACGCCCCATGCCTTTTCCGCCCAGATGGCGCCGAATATCAGCGCGCCCGCGGTGAAGATGGGGTATCCCACGGCGACGCTCGTGTACGCGAGCCGGTCGTAGGTCTGGCGCCTCTCCTCGCGCTTCGTGGCGAGCTGGAGAATCGCGCTCACAAAACCCACAGTAAAGAATACCTCTCCGATGAACGTGAATGAGACGTGGAGCACGAGCCAGCCGGACTGGAGGGCGGGCACGGGCGGCTTTATGTCCGCGGGGGCGAGCGGCGAACTCGCGAGCGCGAGGAAGATTACCGCGACAATCGTGGCGCCGAAGGGAATGACCTTGTTGCCCTTGGCCGCCTTGATGTACCGGAGACCGAAGATCAGCAGCGTGAGGAAGCATGCGAGGAAAATCAGCGACTCAAACATACCGGTAAGCGCGACGAAGTGGATCGCGATGCTCCTTCGCACGATTTCGACAAGGAGGAGGAGCCCCGCGACAAGCGAAATCCAGGGCGCGATGCTGTCGGGCTTAGCGTCCTTTTTAAAGAGCACGATAATTTGAATGATGAGGCTTACGATGAGCAGTCCAAAGGCGATAGTGGCGATCATGCGAGCATTCCTTTCAATTTGCGGATATAGGTGATGAAGACGCCGAGCATGACGAGGATAAATCCCGCCGCGACATAGGGATATCCCTTGTCGGTCACGATCGCGAGGCCGGAAATAGATTCATTGATGAGCCCGGAAAAGGTAAATGGCCCCACAGGTTGCCCTATAGAAGCTTTGACCACCGTGCGAACGCCGCCTTTTTCGAGGAGAAAAATAGCGTCGTTCGCGGTCTCGGGGGTCTGCCCTTTCGCCATGAAGAGCGCGAATCCATCGCTGAATTCCTCTTTCATTCCTGGATCGAGGCGAAAACGGAGTCCCATGGCATCGCTGAGCTCGGCTTGCTGTTCGGCGTGCCAGTTCTGCTGGTATATCGAAAAGCCTTTGCCACGGAGCGGGGCGTTTACCTTTATGGTGCGCTGGGCGAGGCTTGAGTCTGCAGCCGTTGTGGCAGCGGCGTCCGCATGTTCGCCCGAACGAGGAGCGCGGCTCATCGTGACAACCGATGCGAAGGACTTCGGCCTGCCATCCGGGTATTGTTCGTATGCGAGATCGACGAGGGAAATCTTGGAGCCATCGGGCAGATCGGCGGATTCTCCCTTGCGCAGATTGATGACCGATTCGGTGCGCGTGCGCGCCGTCATTATCCCGCCAAAGAGCAGGATGATGAGGCCGAGGTGGAGCAGGTCGGGACCATGCCGCCGCTTCCTGAACGGCTTCGTGAACTCATTTGCGAGCCGGTGCAGCGTACACACCGTCAGATTCATCGCGAAAACCGCCGCGACGATCAAAAATTCTATGCTCGAGAAAATGTGGTCGATCCCCATGCCGAGAATGATGTGAGCGCCGGTACCCGGAAATTTCGTGAGGTAATAGTCGATCGCTTTCTCCTGAGGGATGATGCCGCCCACGATCGCGAAGAGCGCGAGCAGCACGAGAAGCGCGACCGCGAGCTTGATGGATCGCAGCGCGTCGTAGAGTCTGTCAAAAAATGAGTTCATGTGCCCTCTTGCTCGTGCCGAAGTCTATGAAATTTCCATGGAATCATAGCTAAAAAACGAGCGGGGCTGCTACCCCGCTCGTGTCGTGAGAATAGCGGATGCTCAGTGAGCGTCGTGGCAGGACGTGCACGACATCTTGCCAACCTGCTGGTCGCCGTGGCAGGAGAGGCAATTGGCAGTTTCTTCGCTGATTTGGAATGCAGGCGTAAATGTGCCGGCTTTCCACGCGTTGAGCACCGAGACTGTCTTGGCAGCGACATCGCCGCAGAGGCGGCCGCAGCGTTCCTTGCGCTCGGGCGCGGAGGCGGGGAAACCCGATGCCTTGATCCACTCTGCAACAGAGGCGTGGCAAAGCGGAGAATTTGAAGTGCTCTGGGGAAGCACGATTGAAATCGGTGCTTTCGCATCGTACTTGTAGCCATTTGCGACCGCGATATCATCGGATACTTTCGAGGGGAACGGCGTGATCGTGTACCATCCGATAACATCGGCGAGCATTTTATTCACATCGGCATCGGGAGCGACGAGATTGATCGCGGCACCGGCGCCATTCAGCGTTCCGCAGAGTGTTCCCCACTCGGCGGCACCGCCGCGGCCGTAACCAAGCATGCGTAGGGGAATCTGGTTGTATGCTCCACCCACTTTATCACGGAGCATCGAGACGATCGCAAAAAATACCGCGTATGAACATCCAGCCCGGAAATATGCCGCGTGGGCGCGGAGCCTGGCTTCTTCAGGGTCGAGTTCGACGTAGGGAAGCGGTGATTCCGCGATCACACCACTCTGCTGCGTCTGCGCTCCCGCGATTCCGGTTCCAAATATGAGCGCGCCCGCGGTAACGCCGAGCCCAACACCGGTCTTCTTCAGAAAACTGCGGCGTGAAACGCCCTTATTCAGCAATTTTTCAACTTCTTCCATGACTTCCCTCCTCAATACGAATACGATTCATATTATACCAGGATTATGGAAGAATGCAATATATAAATCATTTTTTATATTTATATTATTATTTATATAATATTATATATTTAATATATAGAAAAGCCCACGCGGGGGCGCTAGCGCGCCCCTTAATTTCTTGTTCTATTTCCCTCAAAAAGCTTTCATCCCGTCGATCCCGCAAAATCCGGGTATCCTGTCGAACTCTCCACGGCAGACTCACTTGTCCTGGACGATCGAGATGTGCAACTCCTTGAGCTGGCGCTCGTCGACATCGTTCGGGCACTGGTCCATCGGGCTCACCGCGAAGGAGTTCTTCGGGAAGGCGATCACTTCCTTGATCGAGGTGTCGCCGGCCATGAGCATGACGAGCCGGTCGAATCCGGGCGCGATGCCGCCGTGCGGGGGCGGGCCGTACTTGAAGGCGTCGAGGAGGAAGCCGAATTTGCGCTGGGCCTCGTCGTCGGTCATGCCGACAATGCGGAAGATGCGCTTCTGCAGGTCGACGTCGTGGATACGGATAGAGCCCGAGGCGATTTCGTAGCCGTTCAGCACGAGGTCGTAGAGGTCGCCCTTGACCGCGCCCGGGTCGGACTCGAGGGTGTCGAGGAAGCGCGCCTGGGGCATGGTGAACATGTGGTGGGCGGCTTCCCAGCGGTTCTCT
>JAKALZ010000035.1 GCA_021813065.1 bacterium | reverse complement strand
AGGCAAGACGCGGGTAGCCGCGATCGACGCGGGATTCCACAAGGCGTTCTGGGCGGTTATGGACTCCAACCTCACCACGATCATCGCAGCCCTCTTTATGGCTCAGCTGGGAAGCGGACCGATCCAAGGCTTCGCGATCTCGCTCGCGATTGGAAATATGACCAGCCTCTTCACCGGCCTCTTCGTGTCGCGCCTCTTATTCGATTTTGAGACTGATGTACTGCACATGAATCATGTGTCCATCTCCTGGAGGATCAAATAATGAAAAAGGTCATACGATTCAGCAAATTCTTTGTGCCTGCAGTCATCATTTCCACGACGATCATAGTTATAGGAATTTTCGGCTATTTCACCAAAGGCTTCAACCTCGGCGTCGATTTTCAAGCTGGCATTAACGAAACGGTGCAGCTCGCGTATCCTGTCGGCGATATCTCTTTTAGCGGCAAAGGCAACGCCGAGCTCAAGATCAGCGAAACTCAACTCATGGTGATCTTCTCCGGAGCGGAAGCGCAGAAACAGCAGACGCTCACGTTTGACTTTAAGGCATATCCTACCTTCGGGGATCTAAAATCCGCGCTCGAGAAGCAGGCGGGAGTCACGGTGAATCTTGCGCAGGGAAGCGAGAGTCTTCCGACCGCCTTGCTGGTGCCAACCTTTCAGGGCAACTCCATGCTGAACGCGACGCCGGTAAAGCTCTATCGCGTGCCTCAGAACCAAGGCGAGATGTTCGCGACTATCGATGTGGTCCGAGGCGCGCTCAAGTCGCTCGGAGAAATCACCGTTCAGACTGTCGATCCAATCTCCTCGCAGCGCTTTCTCATCCGTGTCCGCGACGACGGCAAAGACCCCCAGTTTACGGTAAACATGCCCCAAAAGATCAAATCGCTGCTTGAGACCGCCACCGGTTCGGACCGCGTCATCGTGGTGAGCGCGAACTACGTCGGTCCTCGCTACTCTCAGAATCTCGCCAAGCAGTCGGGGTGGCTCACCTTCTTCACGCTGCTCTTGATTCTCCTTTATTCAACTATCCGGTTCAAAATTGAATATGCGATTGGCGCGGTGCTCTCGGTCGTCCACGATGCGCTCATCATGGTCGCGTTCATAGTGTGGACCCGGATGGAGTTTAATACCACCACGATCGCCGCGATTCTGACCATTCTCGGGTACTCCATCAACGATACTATTGTCCAGTTTGACCGTGTGCGTGAAGAACTCAAGCTTCACCCCGCGGATCGATTCGTTGATGTCGTGGATACCGCGCTCACGTTGACCCTGAGCCGAACGCTCATCACCACCCTCACCACGATTTTTGCGGTGTTGGCCCTGCTGTTCTTCACGACTGGCAGTATCAAGGACTTCGCCCTCGCGCTGCTGATCGGCATGACGAGCGGCGTGTATTCCACGATCTATATCGCCGGCGCCTTTATTGTGTGGTGGAACACCATGCGAAAAAAGCGAGGAATGAAAGAGACGGGTAAGCCGTCGGATGCAAAGACCGCGGGAGTTGATAAAGCAATGCCAGCCTCACCCGCGGTCAAAAACTGATAGCAATCGTTGACAAAGACGGGGCGCATTCGGTAGTATGTGCCCCGCGTCCGGCGCCGTACCCAAGGGGTAAGGGAGAGGTCTGCAAAACCTTTATGCATCGGTTCGATTCCGATCGGCGCCTCTTTTGATCATTGGCCATCTCAATGCGAGATGGCCAATTTTTTTGTATAGTGTGCCTGTTCACCTTCATGATATGATTCCGCGAGCAAATTATGGCAATGAAAAGCAGTCTGAAGGGCAAAAGCGTCAGTGTATGGCTCATTCTCCTCCCTGTCGCCGTGATAGGGATCACAACCTTTTCTTTTCTTGAACTGCGCGCGAGCGTTACACGCGCTCAGGCGTCGTTGCTCACCTCTGCCTCCGAGAGAATCGCGTTCCGTGTCTCTGGGCAGCTCAGCGCGCTTCTCGATGTCGGTCAGCAGTTCAGATCCGTGGTCCTCGAAGTGGGTGACGCGAGTTTCGGAGCGATAAAATCGATCGCCGATGCGGCTCTGCATCGATACCCCTGCATCAGCGCGATTACGCTCGCACCTGGCGCGATTATCAGATATTCCTTTCCCGAGGAGAAAACTTCGGCATCGATAGGCCACGATCTTCTCGATAATCCGGAGAGAATGCAGGCGCTTGTGCAGGCTGTGAGTAAAAAACAGGTGGTGCTTCAAGGGCCTGATATGTCCGCGGAGGGGGTGAATCTCGCATTTTTACGATTCCCCGTTTTTCGAGCACAAGATCTGTGGGGCTTCATCAGCATCGCGATTGATGTGGACACTATGCTGAACGCACTGGCGCTCAAGGATGAATTTCCAGGGCTGCGCATCACCTGCGCGACGCGCGGTGGGGGAAAAAGTGGCAGCGGCGCTTTCTGGGGCGATAGGCACTCGGAATTGGAGTACACGAGCCCAATCGTGCTCGGCAAGGATGAATCTGGGTGGTCAATTTCTGTTGCCCCGGTGTATCCCGCGTCGAGAGCGATCTGGTGGGGCGGCGCGATCGCGGTTCTCGCGATACTGGGTGGCGCTGGGCTGCTTCTCTGTGTGGCGCGCGCAAAGGCGAACCCCAAGGCAAAGCCACAACCTCGTCGTGAACACTTCGATGTGTCGCCATTCAGCGCCTTCGAGCCTTACGAAAATAAGATCGATACAGGCACCAAGAAAGTAGTTGAATCGATCGCCACGAAAGAAACGGTCGGCGCTCCTCCAGTCGAGCATACCAGTGGTGACGAGGCGGCGAATTCCAACGATGCGAAACGTGAGGTCTCGCAAGCATTTTCCAGTCGACCGAATGTGGAGGAGCCTGAAGAAAACGCGGTTCAACCGCCCACCGAATCGCGCGAACTCGCCGCGCCTGGGTACAGCGCTCCGCATGCGGCCCCCGCGCGCGCGCCATCCTCAGTGCTCATAGTCGATGACAGCGAAGTGAATAGAGAACTGCTCCTAAGGATGCTCACACTCAAGGGATATAGGGTCGAATCGCTCGCAGATGGAGCGCTCGCCCTGGAAATGCTTGATACTCGCGACTTTGATGTGCTCTTGATCGATTGCATCATGCCGGACATGGATGGCTACACGTTGGCGAGCGCGGTCAGGAAAAAATATGCGGAGCCGTCTGCCAAGGGCGGAGGCCTTCTCACGAAAACCGCGAACACCTATTCGAAGGCGCCCAAGCTGATCGCCATGAGCCCTCGCCACGACGCTGAAGAAGCGGAAAAATGCGCGCGCGCGGGATTCAACGGTCTCCTCATCAAGCCATTCACGATGACTTCACTCGATCAAAAAATAAGAGAAATGCTCGATGTGAGCTCAGGCGCAGGAAAGTGATCGATTTTTCCGTGAATGAATGAATATTTGTTCAAGAATGCGTAAAATTCGGAACGTTGGTCGTGGATCATCAAGTCGTTATGAAAAAGAGTTTTAATTGAACATATTATATTGAATAGCGAATTTTGCGAGAAGTCCGAAAGGGTTTCCCTATTTGACTTTCTGCTGAAATGTCGATAATACTTACATCAAAGTGTCGTGGCGGAATCCGTTGGAAGAAGCCACAATAACACAAAATGTATCCGTGGGGCACTGACCCTGCGGGCAGGAGATCAAAATGAAAAAGTACGCGTTGGTGGCTCTGTTTGCGGTGGTAGTGTTTGGAATGGCGTTTGCGACGACAACCGCAACTGGTTCTGTTTCGATTTCCGGCACTGTTTCGGAAATTTTCACGCTCGCTGTACCGACGACCTATACTGGTACGATCGCGAATGGTTCAAGTGCTGAAACGTGGGCAATTGGTAACGTGAAAGTTACGAGCAACGTTAAGAACTGGACAATTACGCTGTCAAGTGGAAACAGTGGATATCTGGTAAACAGCGCGGATGGGACCGAAAAAATCGCCTATACGGTGACTCTCGGTACTCTGACGTCGTCTGCACAGTCTCTGTCTTCTCCATGGACCAGTGCGGCTCAAGGGAGAACGTTGAAAGATGGAACCTCGTATGCTCTTGCCGCATCATTCGGACCTTCTACCGATTACTACCAAGCTGGTACCTACAGTGATTCCATCACTGTGACGATTACCCACAGCTAATCGCTCCGGAGCAACACCAGAAGGGCCATCCGCCCAAAGCGGGTGGCCTTTCGCATGTAATAGGGTATGCGCAAGGACCACACATTCCCCGTGGCACGCTTCTCGCGAGCCGGGCTCATCCTTGTTCAATTGATCGAATTTCTATACTTTTAACGCATGAATCCTAACTCACTGCTGCGGCGACCCTTTAAATTCAAATTTTTCAACGCGACGCTCTATCTTATCGCGGCCAATGTGCTCGTATTCGCGCTCGGATACGTATGGCAACCACTCACGGCTATTCTTGCGCTGAGCCCTCAAGCGGTATCGGCGGGATGGGTCTGGCAGGTGTTCACCTACATGTTCGCGCACGCGAATCTTACCCACCTCCTCGTGAATATGATCGGGCTCTATTTCTTTGGTGTGCCTGTGGAGCGCACGCTCGGCAGCTATGAATTCCTTATGTATTACCTTGGATCGGGACTCTTCGCGGGCATCGCCTCATACGCGATCTACGCGTTGTCTGGCGCGTGGAACACTATGTTGCTCGGCGCGTCGGGCGCGATATTCGCGCTGCTCCTAGCATTTGCTGTACTGTATCCAAAAGCGAAGGTCTATCTCTATGGCATTATCCCGATACGGGCGCCCATCATGGTGATTGGGTACACCGCGATTGAGATAATCTCTTCTTTTGTAGGGGCAGCGAGTTCGGTCGCGCACCTCACGCACCTTGCGGGATTTATCGCGGGAGTAGGGTATTTCCCCTTGCGATTGGGAGTCAATCCAATGAAACGGCTGCGAGAGCGTTAGTCTTAACCGTTGCAGCGGTTTTCGGTCTCCTGGTGCATTGCTTCAAGAAGATCCATGATCGTGTCGACAACCGCCTGTTTCTTGTCATCGCGAAAGTGAAGGTCATATTTTACTGACTCGAGGAATTCCTTGCTGTCGTGGACGGGGCTCACGCTGTAGATAATACGGTCGTGGTGAAGGATATCTTCACCCATATCGCCAGAAGTGTTGAGCCTGAGGATATTGCCATTGATCGATACCAAACAGAATTTCGAGAAGGATTTGATATACGACGCGATTTCGCGCACCCCCTGCTTCGAAGAGGGATCCCAGGGTCGATAGCGCGTACCCGCGGGAAAAACAAGGATCATCTTGCCGTTCTGTTTCGCGTTGGCGAGCGCTTTCATCGCCGCGTGGTTGATTGAGAGACTGCGCTTCATCTCATGGTAGAGCTCTTTCGGATCTTTGAACTTCTCTTTGATGATCTGCATTGAGCGCGAAGGGTAGATAACAATGCGGGTGTAGGCGCGCGCAAAGGCATGGACGGCGGGGTTCTCCTCGTTGAGCTTGATGCCAGCGATTGCCACGATGTTGGAGGCGAGAGCGTCGCCGTCGGTACTGGCCTTTCTGAGCAGATAGTGGAAGACGGGAAGATCGAAATTCGAGTAGTGTTCCATTAACAGAAGGCAAGATTCTCCGCGAGAAGCATCAGCATGCAAGGATTCTAGGTGTTCTAAACCTTCTATGGATGAACAGTCGTCAAGATAGTCATCGATGATTGTGTCAATAAATGGAAGTATGGACCGGGCGCCTTCCTGATACACATTGAGTTCGGAAACCTGGGCTTCTTTCGGTACATGAGTCATAAGCTCACCGATGAGGTGGCCGTACCTGCTCTTGATAGTTTCCATACTAATCCTAAAAAATCACTATAGGCAGTTTTGAGAAAGGTGTCAATTTATGGCAATTCCGCTTCGCCGTGCGATGAATGTGGCGGCGAACTCCGCGAATCCCGCGCCGGATTCGAAGCGCGTCACGAAGTGCGGCAACGCCTTCATGAAATCGCGGTATCGATGCACGTTTGCCACTCCGCATGCGATCGGAAAATGTGAGAACATAGGTTCATCGTTTGGAGAATCTCCTACAAAGATCACGGAACCAGAATCCCGGACATCATCGTAACCGAAACGTGTTTTGAGGTAGAGCAGCGCCGTTGAGAGTTTGTCGTAGTCTCCCATCCACGCGTTGACATGAATCGAGGAGATTTTAGCCCGGGCTCCTCCCTTCAAAAAAATAGATAGAATCTCATGAGCCGCGGAGAGAGGAAGTTGGGGTTCTTCCTCAGCGAAATCGATCGCGATGTCGTAGAGTCGCGAGAACTGGTCGCGGGCGAGTCGAGCGCCTGGTATTTGCGCGAGGACTTCATCGCGGAGCACGATGAGGCGCGAATCGCTGTTGCTGATTGCCTCGGGGTGGGTCATTGAAGCGAGTCTATGACCCGCGTTTTCCCAAAGCGCGAAGGCTCCGTTTTCGCCAACCACGCCATCGACAGGCCACTCGCGCGCGATGAGATCGCACCATCCGGCAGGTCTTCCCGTGATAGGAACCACGGTGAGCCCCGAGCTGTGCAATTGCCAGAGCGCGGCGTAGCTCTCGGCGGGGAGTTTTCCATCGGTGGTGAGGGTGTCGTCGATATCCATCAGAATATAGCGAACGCGCCTAGCTTCTTCCGCGCGAAGTGAGGAAATGGGCACCAGGTTTTTCTCGTGAGTATGCGGTTTCATATTTCAGAAGCATGATATGTGGGCGTGAAGAGGGGGTCAAGCGGGATTGAAGCGATTAAAGTCGGCGTGCTGCTATGGTACAGTGAAGCATGCGTCAGGGACCAAGAGCGAGAGGCTGGCTGCTCGCGATGCTACTACTCACAATAGGAATCTCACAGGCGCATGGGCAGCTATTGCATACCCTTGAGCCGCTTGTCCTTATACCGACAAAAGCTTTTGATATTTACGCACCGAAAACGTTGCGGCACCAAGCGTCTCGGCTCTCGAATTTCGCTGATGATACCTATGCGACACTCCTCGATTTCTTCGGTGTGAGCCCAATGAAGGGTCGCATCCCTGTGTTGCTCACGGATTATCAAACTTCGCTGAATGGTTTTGCGACGCTCTATCCATCCAATAAGATTGTTATTTTTTTAGCATCGGCGGATCCACGGAGTCAGCTCGCCACACTCGAAGACGAGCTTCGATCGGTATTTCTTCATGAGCTTGTGCATTATATAACTCTCAATGAGAAAACGACTTTCTGGCGTGTTGCGTCGTGGATCGGGGGCGATTGGGTTGCGCCTGAGGTCTGGATGATGCCTCAGGCTATTGTTGAGGGCACGGCGGTGTGGGCAGAGAGCAGACTCGAAAACCGGAGCGATGGAGAGGTTCGGGGGGGCTCCATCAGCGCTCTGCGCGGAGCGGTGGGGCGGCTGAACGATCCCGCGGCGCTCGAATATGTGAGACTCGAGCGGGCGCAGAAAATATCGCGCGATTTCTGGGATGTTTCGGGGCTTAGAGATTTTTATGGATCAGGTAGTTTGCCGTATCTGTACGGCGGCCTCTTCGTCGACTATCTGAATAAGCGTTTTGGCCCTGAAATCATATCGAGGCTTTGGAAGTCGGGGGATAGCGGCAATATGCTGCGGGGATTCGATGGGACGCTCACGAGCGATGGCATACTTGAGCGAGAAACTGGAGAGAGCTCAGAAACTCTATGGAACGACTTCTTGGCGTGGTTCGACGCGGGAATGGCGAAGAGCGCCGACGATGGAAGCGCTGAGATTTTCGAAGGGTATGTGGGGGCGCTGGGAGCTGGTGGCGGAGAAGTTTATTTTGTCGATCTTGAGAGAAGGGGCGTGTATGCGCTGAGCGCGGAGGGAGAAAAGGGGAATAGTCGGCGGATTTTTGACGCCGACGGAACTTTACGTAACATTTTTTTTAACGTAAGGTTTCAAAGTCTAAACATCGACTGGATCCGCACAACCCCCGACAACCAGGAGATTCCCGCACGCTATAGCTATGAGTTCGATACTGGAGTTCTTCATTTTGAGCGTGACCTTCCCATCCCCAAAGCAGGAGAAGCGCTTAACTCATCGGGCATTATCTCTCCCACAGACTTTTTCATATACGATTCTTGGCGGGATACAGAAACCGACATACTCTATGGTCTTGGCCGAAGCGGTCCCGCAGTTCTGCCCGCGCGAAAATTGCCCGATGGCCAGATTGAAGTCGCTGACATAGGCGCTGCCTCGCTGCGGTGGATTTCACCAGGCTATCGAAATTCGACTGGCACTCAGTATGATACAATCCGATTCGCGTTGCAGGTCATCCCTGACGAAGGACTCTCGCGTCTCGCGATTCTTGAGGAAACAAAGGGAACGTGGCAACTTCGTGTAGGGGAAATGTCTCCTCCCTGGGGTGTGAGCGAACCGACCTTTCTCGACGATCATCGAGTTGTCTACCGCGGTTCAAACGCGGATGGACACAGTTCTATTCGACTTTTCGATCTTGCGGCCTTCAATGCGACCGAGAAGCCGATCTCCTGGATTCCGCTGGCTGACTGGATCAATCGTCATCCAACAGATTCGCCCGATGTTCTTGACGCTTTTAACCCCTCCCTAAAGTCCTCTCGTTTTCCCTTGACTTTTGTCACAAGTCGTTTCCCCTACGCGGACAGCTCGCGTATCGGAATTGGTATGGTCGCGAGCGATATCACGGAGCGACTCTCCTGGTTGCTTTTTGGGGGATGGGATTTGTCGACTGAGCGGCCAGCGACCTCGATCACTCTGCGACTTGCCACAAGTCTCTGGCAATTTGGGCTCTTGGCATCGGATCAGGCTGTGTCCACTTTACCAATCGCGAGAAAGTCTTCTTTGGGCGCATCAATTTCCTGGCGGCATGCGCTTGTGCCCACCTATCGAATCATCTCCGCGAATCTCTACGGCGCTTGCGTCGGTGTGCGGAACAATTATCCTCTGAGCGATGTGTTCGTAATATCGCCTGACTACGGTACATATTCGATCGGATTCAGCGCGGGTTACGCGAGCTTGTTCTCTTCTCGTGAGCCACCATATATCGAGCGAGGATTTTCGAGCGTCGTCCGTGCCGAGTATGAGCTATCGAACGGCGGTGGTTTCGGGGGAGTGTCGGTATCAGGCTCACTATCGCGAAAGGGGATTCTCTCAATTTCGCTGTATGGCTCGCTGGCGCCTTTTGGGGGTGTCGCGTTTTCCCCAGGACTTCGATTCATTGAATATGCCGGGAATTCGCGCATTTCTTCGGCGGATCTTCCCTATCCGGAGTATGCTGAGTATCGTGAGTACCTTTCCCAATCAAACTGGTATGCTTTCGGAGAAGCGCAGGCTCTCCTTTTCAATATTGAGATTGGATCGATGGTTCAATTGCCCTTCTTGCCTTCGCTGGGAATTCGGCGAGTCACTGGAAATATTGGGCTACGCGCCTCGGGTCTTGACATCTCTGGAGCACCAGGGATATTGAGCTCAGCATTCGCGCGAGCGACCGCTGATACAGCGATCTTGGCAGGGCTTGGAGGTGCGACCCATACGAAGCTTATCCTTGAAGCGGCGTGGGCATTTCAGCCTGTCTATGCGGGAGGGTATCCGTTCCATATCTCGGTGGGAGCGCAGACTTCGCTCGAATGAACGGTATCCCCGTTTGAGTGAATCATATCCGTGGTTTCATCCGAGCGATTCATCCCATGAGCGCGTATATCGCTCGAATTTCCTTCTCGGTGTATCCAGGCACACCCCAGAGTTCGCTGAGCGCCATCGCCTGTCGCGTGCACGCGTTCACATCCAGCGATGCGATTCCCGCTTCCTGAAGGCGGACAGGTGTATTGATGTGTCTATACCAGTTCTCAAGCGCCGCGATTACCTCATCCGCGGCATCGAGAGGGGATTTTCTTTTCAGCGTGTCACCCATTCTCAAAATTCGCTCGCCGAAGAGGAGAATGCGATGAGCAATCTGAGGTTTTTTATATTTAAGCCACGCTGGAATGACGATGGAAAGTCCCGCCCCATGCGCAATATCGTGGAATCCGCTCAGCGGGTGCTCGAGCATGTGATTGGGGATGGAGGCGCCCTCGACTCCGGCTTTGAGAAGCCCATTCCAGGCGAGCGCTGCCGCCCACATGATTGTCGATCGCGCTTCGAAGTCGCGGGGGTCTTTTAAGATGAGTTCGAGCGAGTCCATGACCGCTCTGCAAGCCCCTTCAACCATGCCGTCCTGGAGCGGGAAATCGCCCGTCGCGGTGAAGTAGCCCTCCATGAGGTGCGAGAGGATGTCAGTGCACGCGTAGGCCGTGTACCGCACAGGAATGTCGAGGGTCAGCGATGGGTCGAGGAAAGAGACTTTCGGAAAGAGATTCTCTCCTCGGATCGAGAATTTCTCGTGCGTATCACCGTTAGTCATGACAGAGGCAGCGTTCATCTCCGATGAAGTCGCGGGGAGGGTCTGCACCGCGATTACCGGAAGTGCGTCGCTGAATGAGGCTTTTCGGATGTAGTAATCCCAAAGCGGCGCGTCGTTGGCCGCTGCCACCGCGATGGCCTTCGCCTCATCGATAACGCTACCACCGCCAACCGCGACGATGATATCGAGTGCGTGCTTCCTCATCTTTCGTGCGCCTTCTTCGGCATGAGCTATCCTGGGATTGGGCTGTACGCCGCTGTGCTCGACAAACAGAACACCCGCATCCCTAAACTGCGCTACTATGCGGGAATAGAGTCCGCTTTTTTTAATGCTCTCTTTTCCATAGAGGAATAGCGCCCGAGTACCGCGCTGAGCTACTTCAGCGCCGAGCTTGTCGAGAATCCCGCTTCCAAAGATGACTTTTGTAGGAGTTATCCACTCGAAGTTCTGCATTAGCACCTCCGAAGATATTATAACTTGAATGCTGCGCGCAAGAAATGGTGTAGGAGCGCTCACTGGTGAAGCAATAAAAAAACCGTCCCCTCTGGGACGGTTTTTTTATCCGTGGAGGTGGAGGGAATTGAACCCTCGACCTTATGAATGCCATTCATACGCTCTAGCCAACTGAGCTACACCCCCGAAATGCCTGGGCATATTAGCGTGTTTGGCGCGAAAATGTCAAGGCGCGTCGGCGTGGCGACGGTGCGTCGGTACGGTGGCGTCGGCATGGCGCAGTATGGATGCGGCGGCGGAGCTTGTAATTCCTGTGCTGGCTGTGCATACTGCGCCTGTGACAACTACTATGCGTGCGATCGCGGTGTGTGCGATCGGTCTCGAAAAAGTGCTCGCGCGAGATTTGGCACATCTTGGATTCCACGATGTGGCGCGAGGGGCGGGGAGGGTCGTCTTCAATGTCGCGGCAGATAAGCTAGTCGAAGATTTGGCGAAGGTGAATATCGGGCTGCGCGCGGCCG
>JAKALZ010000318.1 GCA_021813065.1 bacterium | reverse complement strand
GGGGTTGATGGCTTTGTTTCTGGCCTCGGTAGGATCAATATCCGCGACGAGCACGGCTTCGGTGGTCTGTGGTCCTCGGAGAAGGTATTCTCCTCGGGGCGACACAAGGACGCTTTCGCCGGTGAATTCGAGCTGCTCGTCTTCTCGCCGCTCAGCACCAACACGGTTCACCGTGGCGATGAAGACGCGGTTCTGCACGGCTGCCGAGAAATCCGCGCGTTGGCAGTAGGGCATCACGAGGTTGCTGGAGTGGGCGATGATATCCGCGCCTTTGAGCGCGAGGGTCCGAAAACTCTCAGGGAAAAACCAGTCAAAACAGATCGCCATGCCAATTCGGGCGCTTCGAAATTCAAATACGGGGAAACCAGTGTCTCCAGGATGAAAATACAGGGTTTCCTTGTAAAAGAGATGCGTTTTTCGGTAGAGAATCGCGCGGCCGTCGGGGAGCGCGGCGATCGATGCGTTGTAGAGCACCTCCCCCGCTCGCTCCGCGAAGCCAACTATGATCGCGGCATTGAGTTCACTCGCGGCGGCCATAAAAGCCTCGATGCGCGGGCTTGTGATCTCGTCCGAGAGTCCGCGCGCTTCCTGCGCGCTCACGAACTGATAGCCTGTGATCGCGAGCTCAGGCAGCACGTAGAGATCCGCGGGCACTGAACGACAGCGCGCGATAAGCCGCTCGGTGTTGCCATCTCTGTCGCCAAAGATGGGTTCATACTGCACCAGCGCCACTCTCATGACCGCGACCTTTCCGCGCTAAAAACCTCCCATAGCCCTCCGCGGCGCGGAGGGCTATGGCGTTTACTTCCTCACTTCCGCGATCGCGAAATCGAGGACTTCCTGCAGCATGGACTCCGGAATCCGCTGAATGTGGCCATCGTCCATGAGGTCCTTCGTGAGCGCGCGGGCGGCGAGAATATCTTCCTTGGCCTTGGCGTAGACATGTTCCCACGTGTCAGTGACGCGCGCCACTCCCTCTTCGATCGCGGCGACAGCTACGTCGGCGGCTTCGCGGGCAAAGACTTCAGTTTCTTCCATAGTGGCGATGATGTTGTCCTTGCTAATGCCGCGCGATTTCGCGAAATTCGCGATAGAGTGGGCGCAGCGGATCGCCATGTTGTCGGTGATCTTGCGCGCGCGCACGAGGAGCGCGCCCTTGAGGAGACCGGGGAAGCAGATCGAGTTGTTGACCTGGTTCGGAAAGTCGCCACGGCCCGTGGCGACAATGTAGGCGCCCTCTTCCTTGGCGGCGTAGGGCCAGATTTCCGGAACAGGATTGGCGCACACGAAGACAATGGACTTCGGCGCCATCGAGCGTACCCACTCGCGCTTGACGGTGTCGGGGCCTGGCGTCGAGAGCGCGATAAGCACGTCGGCGCCCTTCAGCGCCTCAGCCTCAGTCTCGATGCACTTCGGATTGGTTTGCTGGCAGAGTTCCCACTTGCGATAGTAGCGAGTATCGGCCTGGATATCCTTGCGATTCTTGTGGAGGCCGCCCTTGCTGTCGAACATGATCATGTTTTCGCCTTTGCCGCCATCGGTGAGAATGAGCCTCGCGATCGTCGTATTGGAAGCGCCAGCGCCGAGAAGTACGATCTTCGCGTCGCTAAGCTTCTTACCCGCGAGTTCGAGAGCGTTGATGAGCCCTGCGAGGGTCACGCAGGCGGTACCTTGCGCGTCGTCGTGCCACACCGGTACGTCGCAGGCTTCCCTCAGGTCGTCGAGCACCTTGAAGCAGTTCGGCTGGCTGATGTCCTCGAGATTCACCGCGCCCACCGAAGGCTCGAGCATCTTGACAAAGTCGATGATCTTCTGGGGATCGTGCTTGCCATCGGCGCCCTTCGAATTGATGCAGAGCGCGATCGCGTCGACGCCACCGAGATATTTCATAAGGAAGGCCTTGCCTTCCATGACTCCGAGGCCGCCCGGAGGCGTGCAGTCGCCATCGCCGAGCACGCGAGTCGAATCCGACACTACGGCAACGAGGTTGCCACGATTCGAGAGCGCGAACGATTCGTCGTTGTTGTCGCGGATCATTGTCGAAACCTTCGACACACCCGGCGTGTACCACACATTGAACCAGTTGAATCCATAGAGTCCCGCTTTGGGCGCTATCTGAATTTTACCACCATAGAAGCGGTGGGCTTTTTCTGAAAGCGTTTTCAGAAAAATGGTTTGTGCACGGGCTCTCTGATCTTGCGAGAGATCCTCAGGTAACGATGCGGTGAGATTCGCGAGGCTGAGATCGAGTTTCATGGTCCCCTTCCTTCTTTATTGATGCGCTTCTTCGCGCTCCATGTTGAAATTTTGTGCCGATTGAATGCGCCTCGGCAACAGTACCCGACTATACTATCATGAGGGTAGATAGAGCGCAATAAAAAAGAAGCCGCGCTCTTTCGAAGGCGGCTTCTCTCTTCGCACGCGAGGCGGGCGATTTTCAATAGATGCCCGTGAGCGCCTTGATATACTGAAGTCGGAGATACTCCTCAGGCTTCTTGGCGTTGATCGCCGAAAGTTTCCCCTGGAGTCCGTCGAGCGATGAGTAGCCAATCGATTCTACGATTGAGTTCATCTCTTCGAGGATTGTGCTAATAACCTTCCAACCCTTCTGGTAGATGATGGAGCACACTTCGACC
>JAKALZ010000317.1 GCA_021813065.1 bacterium | reverse complement strand
GAGGCGCGGCAAAAGCTTGATGCCCACACCCGGCAGCAGTTCGACCGGCTGGCGCGCGACGAGTTCTCGCTCGTCGTTGACCGAGAGAGGGGCAAAGCCGAAGGGACGAAACACCCGGCTCGCGACCTTCGCGGCCGTTTTAGTCGAGGCAAGCGCGATAGTCGGCACGATCCCCGTGCGGTCGGCGATATCGCGCAAGAGCCGCCGCGCCGCGTCCTCCGGCGCGCCGAACAGGCGCCGCGTCCCCTGCACGTCCAGAAAGAGATGTCCGCTGCCGGCCTCCTCCACGAGGGGCGTAAAGCGAAACGCCGACTCCGCGAGCGCCTGGTCGAGCCGCTCGTAGAGCGGGCGGCGCGGCGGCAGCATCGCGAGATCCCGCGATCTGTAGCGGGCGGCCTCGGCCAGCATTCCTCTGCGGATGCCTTGGCGGTAGGCCTCCGGCGAGAGATCGAGCACCACCGACCGGGGTACGTCGGGCCGCGCCACCACGAAGGGCCGCCCCCTCAGACTCGTGTCGAGCCGCTCCTCGACCGCCGCCATGAGGCCGATCACGTTGATGTGGATGATGGTTCCGGTGCTCACGGTGACCTTCCCCCGGCATCGGCCACAAGCGCGATTCGTCCAGCCAGCAGCGCCGCGCTCTCGCCCGCCCAGCGGCCATTCGCGAACACGAGCCCCACAGTGTTCGCCTCACGCGTCCACACCGTCACCCGGGGCAGCAGCTCGGCGATGTCGCGCTCGGTATAGCGGTAGTCAAAGACGTGCCCGAAGCGCCGTGCTGCCCAGGCCTCGACGTTTCTGCCCAAGAGTCTGAGATACACCCTGTCAGCCGTCAGCACCTCCACGGCGGGAGGAACACCCTCGGCGTGCGGCGCGTCGTAGAGGCAGAGCGCCACATTCCGCTGCTTCAGCCCGTCGACGAGGCGCGACGTGTACCAGCCCGACGACCAGAATCCTGCCACGAGGGGAAAGCCCTCGAGTTCTCCCAAAACCCTATCGAGCCAGAGACGGTGCGCGACGCTGTATTCGAATGAGGAGGGAAACGAGGCGAGCACGAAGGCGACCTGCCCGGACTTGACGCCGGGTTCGAGCGAGGCGCGGAGGGAGCGCAGCGATGGCGCCTCGGCGATTCGCTCTGGCCGCCCGACCCAGCGAGGGAGGCGCACCGCGAGCCGTCCGGCAGGCACGCAGCCCGCGCGCCAGCATTCCCAGCCCACTTCGGTGAGTCGGTTCGGTCCGGGAAGACCCGCCGCGCGGTCTACCGCGCCGACACAGAGCAGCTCATCGCCCATACCTACTATATACTACACAAACGTATAGTATTCAAGTGAAAACTGAAGGAAAATGAGAGGGGACGGTGGCTAGATGGAAGAGCGGTCGAAGGGGCGGCGCTGTCGATCAGCCCGAAACTGCTCGAGCATGGCGCGCGCGACCAATCGGGACACCGGGGTCGCGACTCTAAAACTTCAGGCGCATGCCTAGGCGCCGCTGATTGAGAATGCTGCCGATACGCCGCACAGCGTGGCGACTCTGTCGCGGAGTTCTTTCGCCGCGCTGTCTTGGCGGTGCTCTTCGCTGTTACACCAATCAGCGTTGGTAGAAACTTTTTCCTTTGCGCGATGAAGCATAGCACGCATCGCCTTCGGCCCGGTACCTCCGAGTACTTCTCGCGTCGTCACAAATCGCCGTGGATCAGTACTGCGCATCACAGCCTCGAGATTGCCATAGAATGGCATTCCTAAAACCTCTTTGTAAGACTCGACAAAGAATCGCGGTACGAGCTGTCTGAGATTCTCTCCTGCCGCCATCGCCTTTTTGACCATAACGGCAACGAGTCTGTGCGCTACGCGGAAGGGTATAGAATATGAGCGATACAGCTCGTCGGCAATCTCCGTAGCAACTGAGAAGCTCTCATACGCGCGCCTTTCAAGCAATTCTTTATCAACTTCGAGTGTCGCCATCACCGCACCAAAAAGATTCAGATTGCTCTCTAGCAGGGCGATGAGTCGAGACATAGGCTCTTCGCTATCCTCATAGTCGGAAATATCGCCATAGGGAGACTTCATAAAAGAGAGCAAAACGGCATCGGCCATTCCCTTTACTTGCGATAATGAAGAGCGCAAGTGCTCCAGAGCGATCGGATTACGCTTCTGCGGCATGATCGAGCTTGTTGAGATATATCCATCGGCTACGCGGACCATAGCCAACTCTTCTGTGGCCCACAGCAAAAGATCAGTCACTACGCGGCCAAGATCGAGCGCGCAGAGTCCTACCGCCGATGCTGTTTCGGTAAAAAAGTCGCTGTTCCCGATCGCGTCGTATGAATTCTCAATAATCGATGAAAAACCAAGCAATTCCGCAACTGTCGAGCGCGAAATGGGAAAGCCCGTTGTCGTTATCGCAGCAGCGCCCATGGGTGAGCTATTTATGGCGTCGTATGCGCGCCGCAATCTCGCGATATTTCGATCAATCATATCGACGACACCCAAGAAATAGTGGCCAAGAATGCCAGGCTGAGCGTGTTGCGTGTGCGTGTGCACGACATAGAGCGTCGATGAGTGCTCTTCGGCGAATAGCGCGATGATCTGCTGCACATGCGTGAGAGCCGCTATCAGGCGAGACAGATCCGTGCGCAGAGCCATAC
>JAKALZ010000034.1 GCA_021813065.1 bacterium | reverse complement strand
GCCTTGGCTTGAGATCCTCATACACCGCATCCGCCGCTCGCTCAAATCCCGCATGCAGATTGATACCCAATATCGCGCTTTTGATTTTCCACGACTCGAGATCGAGGAGCGCATTCTTCAGATTGGCTGTTCCGCGGATCGCGACAACTTGCACGCCAAGATCCGAGTCAAAGCCATAGGCGTATCGATTTGACGTCTCCGGAATCTCGAGAACGCGAAGTTCGTCGAATGTATCGCTCCAGTCCGCGTTCACCTTCACCGCCGGATCGAGAAAGAGCGAACGCTGCAGCTCTAAGAATTGAACGAGTTCTTGTAGATCGATATTGAAGCCCAAATCTTGAAGTGAGGAAATCGCGCGTGGCGCATCAGTCGCGCCAGGCACGCTCGTCGCGCTGAGTTCAGTGGGCGTGTCGGATGTGGGTGGCGCGTTGGGCGCGCTCTGCGCGGCGAGCCCCGGCGTCCGCGCGAACAGAAGGAGCGCAAAACTGAGCGCGAGGGACAATCGCGTGCGACCACAGCTTCTCATGCCCTCGATTATAGTGAGATGCTACGGAGAATCAATCCGAGTGCACGCCCTTGACAGACTGCGGTGCGGCTCTTATTCTTCTCGACAATGGAAACTATGAATAAGATGAATGTTTCTTCAGTTTTCTACCAAAGTGTACTGCCAACTATTGATTAAGGAGAAGCACATGCGCATTATGCCCCCGGCTAACGTACATACCAGCGCTTGGCGCGGTATCGCCCTCGCGTTTATCGCTTTAGTTTTCTTCGGTGCGGTCGCGACCCACACTCTCGCCGCCCAGACTGGCGCCCCAAGCGGCTACGATATCATGAAGGCGGCGAACGACAAGCCGACCGGCAATGATATGACCGCCAATGTCATGATGAAAATCACGTCAAAAACCGGCGTTGTCAAGACGCGTGAATTCAAGATGTACGAGTTGAAGGGAAAAGCCGGCGAATCCTCTGTATTGATCAAATTTCTTCAGCCTGCCGATGTAAAGGGCACGAGTTTCCTGACCACCGAGAGCGCGGGCAGCGGAAAGAACCAATACATCTATCTTCCAAGCCTCAAGAAGACGACGCGCATCGCCGCGTCCGACAAGAATAAATCCTTTATGGGCAGCGATCTCACGTACGATGACTTCGGAAGCAGGAATCTCGACGACTACACATTCAAGCTCCTCGGAGAGGAATCCTATAACAGCAAGCCCTGCTGGAAGATCGAATCAGTCACAAAAGACGCGAGCAGCTCGATCCGCAGAACTGTTTCGCTGGTCGACAAAGAGACCTACATCATCATGAGCGCCGACTTCTACGACAAAACGGACACCCTCTTCAAACAGATGCGCGTATCGAAGGCAGAAAAAATTGGTGGCTTTTGGACCATGGTCGAACTTGAGATGAAGAACATTTCAACAAGCAGCTCTACCTCGCTCATGTTCAGCGATGTGAGCTACAACACAGGCTTGTCGTCTTCAATGTTCTCGAAAGACGCGCTAACGAAGTAACAGTAAGGAAGGAAGCACACTATGAAACAGTCCACACTTTTATCCGGCCGGCAGACCGCCGTCGATTTAGGGTATGAGACACGCGCGGCCACTCAACCGCGTCGCGGTACCGCGTTCAAGGCGCTCGCGGTGGCGTGCGTGCTCTTTGCGGGCGCCGCGGCCTCCGCGCACGCGCAGTCTCAGGCCAGCGTCTCCGGACAGGTTTCCGCGTACAGCGGCGTGTTCTTCGAGGCCGCCGTGGCGCCTGCTTCTGGCAGCGCCGGCGACTATTTCCAGCCCTCGGTCAGCCTGAAACTGTCTCCATCGTATTCTTCCGGACCGCTCACGATAAAGAGCGATTTCACCACTTCGGTATCGCTCGCCGAAACCGGCTATACCGCGAATATCCAACTTGGCGAAGCGTATGCAAGCTTCGATGCGGCCGATGGGCTCAACATCACTGCCGGCTCGAAGGTTATCTCTTGGGGTACCGCGCTGATCGCCAACCCCGAGGGGTACATCAACCCTGTCGATTCGCTCTCCCAGCTCGTCGCTGAAAATCGCTCGGACTGGCTCCTGCCGGTGCCGCTCGTATCGGGAAAACTCATCCGCGGGCCCTTCAGTTTCGAGGCGGTCGCGCTGCCCTGGTTCAGGCCAAGCACACTACCGAGCAAGGGTTCGCGCTGGTACCCCGCCGCCCTCGCGGCGCTCGACGCGAAAGATGGATATTCGGTTCCCGCCTCGCTTCCTTCCTACCCGGGCGTGAAATTCTCCGTAGACACCGTTCCCGCCGATGTCCCCCTCAATGTTGCCAACATGCAAGGCGCGGGTCGCGCGGGCTTTTCGCTGGGCGCGGTCGATTTCGGTCTCTCTGGATGGTATGGATTTACCAAGAACCCCGTGATTGATGTCACTACAACACTAGGAGTCCCCGTAAAAGTCGATATCAGCGCGAGCTACAAGCGGCAGGGAGCGGTTGGTATGGACATGTCCGCCACCGTGCTCGATTCTTCTGTCGTGTGGCTTGAGTCGGCTATCTTTCTTCCCGAGTACTATGTCGGCGCGGAAAGCAGCGGATTGCCTGTCTCGATCGATAAAAACACGCTTAAATCCGCATTCGGCGTCGATCGCACGATCGGCATCGGAAATGCGGGCGACATCTATCTCGCGGTAGAAGGAAACCTCGCCTGGATTGCCGACTACGACGCGCGGCTTTCGAGCAGCGTCAAGGAAACAGGGCTCGGCGGCACGCTCGTCACCGAATTCCGCACGCCCGCGCAGGATTTTACGCTCCGTGCTGTCGTGATGGAGCCCGACTTTTTCACCCTGGACAGTACAGGCCAGTACCTCATCCGCCTCTCGATCAACTACAAGCCAGTCGATAGTTGCACGCTCTCCGCGGGCACTACCCTCTTCGAGGGAACCAGCGGCGCCATCGGTCAGTACGCACACAACAATTTCGCGTATGTTTCAGTAACCACATCGTTCTAAGAAGGATCGAGGCATGGCTAGATTTGTCTATCGCTTTCGCTATCTTATCATTGTATTTTTTCTCGCGCTGACGCTCGCGGCGGCGGCTTTTATCCCCAATCTGCGATTCGATGGCGACATTCAGGCGCTCGCGCCCACCAACGTATCTTCTGTCGTCGAGTATAAAAAAGTGAGCGATACCTTTGGCGGGGCGGACTCGCTCGCACTCTCTGCCCAGTCTAAGAATCTCTTCACCCCGCAGGCGATCTCCGAGGCAGCCGACATCAACAAAGAGCTCCAGAATCTGCCTGACGCTTCTGATGTCGTGTCGATTTTCACGTATGTAGAGCCGGTCAACACTTCGGATGGTCTCAGCTTCGTTCCCTATGTCGACCCAGCGTCGCTTCCTAAGGATCAGGCGGCAGCTGACGCGCTCAAACTGAGTCTCGAGAGCACAAAGACGATCTCTGGCAAGCTTCTCTCAAGCGACGGCGACACGCTCCTCTTTATCATCCAGACCGCGCCCACGGTGTCGAGAATCCGCCTCATCGAAGGCATTCAAGTCATCATGCGCGAGCATCCTGGGTTCGCCTTCAATATGGCGGGCACTTCCTTCATCGATTATCAAATGGTGAGCTACATGAAGCACGATGTCGTGGTGCTCGTGGTGTTCGGCCTTCTCGCTGTGCTCCTCGTGCTCGCCGTAGGATTCAGAAGCCTGAGAGGGATTTTTCTGCCCCTCTTCACCATCGCCTGCTCGCTCATCATCACCTTCGGTTTCATGGGGCTTCTGCGCGCAAAGTTGACTATCGTGGCCCTCATCATACCTATCATGCTGATCGCGATATGCAATAACTACGCGATCCACTTTCTGACCCGCTTCTACGAGGATGTGTTCGTCAACGGCATGTCTGACAGAGTCAAGATCATCGATTCGAGCTTCAAGTCGCTGAGCAAGCCGGTCTGGCTCGCGTTTTTGACGACGGTCGCCTCGTTCATCTCTTTCATCACGTCGCCGATTCCGCGCATCGCGGAGATGGGGCTTTTTGTCGCGTTCGGGATCACCTACGCGTTCGCGATGACGATGTTTTTCATTCCCGCGCTCCTCAGCATACTTCCGCCACCCAAGAAGCATCGGCGCTACCACGCGAATGAGGCGCTGATAACGCGCGTCGCGGGGAAAGCCGGGCATATCATTACGCGGCGCCGCCTATGGATTCTCGGCGCGACGCTCCTTGTGGCGATCGTAGGCGTCATCTATATCCCGCGCATCGCCGTAGACTCAGACCTCGCGAACTACTTCAACCCCAAAGATCCTGTGCGCGTGGGCATCGATTTCATCAATTCGAAAGTAGCCGGCTCCCAGCTCATCAAAGTGTCGCTTCCCGCAGATCCACGCACCGCCGACGGGCTTGCGAAGGCTCGACAATTTCAGGATTACGCCGAGTCGTTGGGCACGGTAGGGAGCGTGTTCTCGCTTGTTGATTCGATTCAGACGCTGAATCTGGTGTTCCACGACAATGATCCCGCCTACAATGTGGTGCCCGCGAGCGATGATGCCGCCGCGCAGCTTTTGCTCCTCGTCGAGACTTCGCTTTCGCCGGAGCGGCTCGTGCAACTCGTCTCCGAAGACTACAGCCAGCTCTGTTTCAGCATTCAGCTCAAGGCCGTAAACTCCGCGACACTGCAGAAAACCGCGGATCTTCTCCGCGCGAAGGCCGCCGAGATCACCGGATCGAACGATATCGCGATCGCCGGGGTGTCGCTCATCTCCAACCAGCTCAACAGGCTCGTCATCATCTCCATGCTCCAGAGTTTTGTCATCGCCATCGTGCTGATTTTCGCGTTCGTCGCGTTTGGTTTTAGAAATCTCAGCGCGGGACTCGCGAGCGCGGGCATCATGATCGCCATTGTGCTCGTGGTGTTCGGCTTTATGGGCATCGCGGGCATCGAGCTCTCCACCGCGACTGCCCTCGTCGCCTCCATCACCCTCGGTGTCGGCATCGACTACCTGATCCACTTTTCGGCGCGCTGGTTTACCGAGCGAGATGCAGGGAAAAGCATCGAGGAGGCGACATCGAGGACGCTCGGACTCACGGGGCGCGGAATCATCATCAACGCGCTGGCTATCATTTTCGCGGTGATACCTCCCTTTTTCTCGCAGTTCAGGCCGATTATGTATTTCGGCGTGCTCTGTTTCATGTCAATATTCTTATCGCTGGTAGGAGGGCTCGTCGTTATGCCCTCGCTTCTATCATCGGTGCCCGAGAAATTTTTCAAGCGAATTAAGGTGAGTTGAGTGAGCTTTCCTCCGAAGTTCCCAAGGCGAGGAGGAGTCAGTCGGGAAGGGTAACATGGATCACCAGGTGCCGGATCGAATTGTCGCCGCGTCGCGAGAGCTCTTCTTCAGTCGTGGCATACGAAATGTCACGATGGATGAGATCGCCTCCGCCTGCGGCATCAGCAAGAAGACGCTCTACCTCAGCTTCTCCAGCAAAGAAGAGCTCGTGGACCACATCATGTCGCGGATGCGCGACGAACTTGTCGAGCGTATCCGCGATATTCTGAATGCCTCCCGCGAGCCTATCCTGAAGCGGGTCAAAGAGGTGATCAACGCGGTAAGCAGCCACAGTCTGCGGTTCTCGCCTCTCTTTCTCGAGGATATGAAGCGGGTTCAGCCGGGAGCGTGGCGGGAACTGCAAGCGTACAAGCACAACGGCATCGCTGACGCCATTCACACCATCATCCGCGAAGGCCAGGCGCAGGGATACATAAGGTCCCCGCTGTCAGAGGGCTTCATCATTCATGTCTGCTTCACCCTCATCGACGACATTCTCACCCCCGAGACGAGTCTTGAGCTTTCGATGCCCTTCCACGATCTTTTCGAGAATGTGATGTCGCTTCTGTTTGAAGGTTTTCTGACACAAGAAGGCAAAAAAGCTCTATACTAGAGATACTTTCAAAAGTCGGACGAGTTTTGAAAGAATAACTTTGTAGTGCGGCATTTGCGCACGATTTCAACGAAAACGGAGCAAATGCAAAGCCAATTTCAGAAGTAACAGACTTTTGAAATTGGCTCTACTATATTGAATAATTTCAATACTTGAGGAGGCATGGCTGTGGGGAAAGCGGTACCGTCGGGCGCGGCGCGCGCAATATCCGTCGATCGCGCGGACAGCTTCGCGTTCGATAGACTCATCCACGCGTCGCCTGCCACCATCGAGAGGCTCTTCGACAGCGCGGCGTTGCGGGGAGTTGTCGGAAAACTATTCGAGTGGTCGAGCCGACGCTCCGCGCTCGCGCTTAAGGAGTATCCTCGCCAAGTTCAGCTCGACAAATTCTACATTACGCGCTCGCTCATCAGGTCGCTCAACGCGGCGATCGACGCCGCGCGCGAACATCCGGTGATGCGCACCTCGCTCTCGCACCGGGTGCTGCCCGCCATGTTCGAGGCGATCGGAAGAATCGGCGAGCGCGAAGCGATTTTCGCGGGGCGCTACGGCTTTCCTCCTCCGCGCTTTCTCGTGCTGAGTCCCTCCCGATTCTGCAATCTTCACTGCGATGGCTGCTACGCGAACAGCGACGCGGCGAGCAAGGAATCTCTCCCGTTCGAAACAGTCGACAGAATAATTTCAGAGAAAACCGAAACCTGGGGAGGCGTGTTCACCGTGATTTCGGGCGGCGAACCGCTCCTCTACAAGAGTGACGGAAAGACGATTTTCGACCTCGCCCTCAGGCACCAGGACAATTTCTTTTTAATGTACACGAATGGGACGCTCATCGATGCCGAGATGGCGCGCCGATTCGCGGAATTAGGCAACATCACTCCCGCGATTTCGGTCGAGGGCTTTGAGGCGGAAACTGACGCGCGGCGCGGCGCGGGCGTGTACGCGAAGGTGATCCGAGCGATGGAGAACCTACGGGCTGAAGGGGTGCCATTCGGCGTCTCGCTGACCGCGACGCGCGAGAACGCCGACATCATTCCGAGCGGAAAGCTCGTGGAGTTCTACACGGAATTGGGCGCCCTCTATTTCTGGATTTTCCAGCTTATGCCGATCGGCAGGGCATCGATGGACCTCATGCCTACCGCGCGACAGCGTTTAAATATGTACCAGCGCATGTACGAGCTCATCGAACGCGATAGATATTTTATCGCCGATTTCTGGAACGGGGGCACGATGAGCAACGGCTGCATCTCAGCCGGGAGCATGCGCGGAGGCGGATATCTCTACATCGACTGGGCTGGCAATGTGACACCCTGCGTCTTTAATCCCTACGCGGGAGGAAATGTCAACGAGATCTACGCGAGAGGTGGAGAGCTCGGCGAAGTGCTGGTGTCGCCCTACTTCGAGGCGATTCAGCGCTGGCAGTCGGGGTACGCGCTCCAAGATGGAAAATTCGAAGGCAACTGGGTGCTGCCCTGCCCCATGCGCGACCACTACGCGAATATGCTCGCGATTCTTCAAGAGACGAAACCTAAACCCACCGACGAGGCTTCGGCGCGCGCGCTGGAAGACCGCGAGTTCCGCGAGGCGATGCTATCCTACGACCGCGAGCTCGAGGAGCTCTTCGGTCCGCTGTGGCAGGAGAAATACCTGAAGCGCGCGTAACAGGCTGATCGCGGCGGCGCTTCAAGGTCGGCATACGTCGGGATGAGTTCGCGAGCCGCGCGCGACAGGCGGCACATGGCGAGCCGCGCATAGCAGGCAGCCCCTGCGGGTGCTACAATGTGCGCCGAGGCACAGTATGAAACTCGTACTCATCGGCGCGGGAAGCGCGCAGTTTGGTTTTGGAACACTGGGAGACATTTTCTCTTCGAACACGCTCAAGGGTGCGCACATCGCGCTCGTCGATATCAACGGGGAGGCGCTTGGCAAGGTGCTCGCCGCCGCGAAAGAATTCGTGGAGGTTCACGGGCTCGATTTCAGTCTCTCCGCGCACACCGACCGCGCCGAGGCGCTCAGGGGAGCGGATTTCGTCATCATCTCGATCGAGGTGGGAAGCCGCTTCGAGCTCTGGGACCAGGACTGGATGATCCCCCTCCAGTACGGTATTCCGCAGGTGTACGGCGAGAATGGCGGCGCGGGCGGGCTCTTCCACGCGCTGCGCATCGTTCCGCCCATCCTGGAGATCTGCCGCGACTGCGCTGATCTCTGCCCCAACGCTACTGTCTTCAATTTCTCGAATCCGATGACGGCGATCGTCACCACAGTGGCGCGCGCCTTTCCGAAGCTCAAGTTCGTCGGCCTCTGCCACGAGATCGCCTCGCTTGAGCGCTACCTGCCACCCATGCTGGGCCTGCCCTTCGAGAATCTCGAGCTCAGGGCGGCCGGGCTCAATCACTTCAGCGTCCTCGTTTCGGCGCGCTATCGAAGCACCGGCGCCGACGCCTACCCCGACATCCTTGCCCGCGCGCCTGCATTCTTCGAGAAGGTGCTCGGCTACTCCGACATTCTCGAGTACATACGCACGACAGGCCAGATACCGCGCACGGAAGGCGAAACGGGCATGCCCGACATCGGGCGCGTCACGTCGTCGCGCGCGTGGTCGGACCGCGGGCTCTTCCGGCAGATTCTCGAGCGTTTCCACCTTTTGCCCATCACCTCGGACAGCCATATCGGCGAGTATATTCCATGGGCGCGCGAGGTCGCCGACCACAAGGGCATTCTTGACTTCTACATGCTCTACCGCGCCTCGCTCAGCATGCTGAAACCAGCGATCGAGCTCAAAGTAAAGGAACGGGTGGTGCCCATCATCGAGGGACTGCTCAGCGACGCGGGGTATGAGGAGGCGGCAGTAAACGTGATGAACGCGGGGCTCATTCCGAGCTTGCCTGGAGATGTGGCCGTGGAGGTTCCCGCGACAGTATCGGCGCGTGGCCTCGAGGGTGTGGCCTTCCCCGAGTATCCAAAGGGATTCGCCGCCCTCTTGCGCAACTACACAGGCGTCTACGATCTTACCGCCGAGGCGGTGCTGCGTCAGAGCGAGGACCTCGCGATCCAGGCACTTCTCGTGAATCCCGTGGTGCCGGTGTGCGCACGCGTGCCCGAGCTCGTCGACGTGATGATCGATCGCCAGGCGCAGTGGCTTGGCTATCTAAAATAAAAGCGCGGCACAATTATGCCGCGCGTGGACTGCGACTTTCGGCGCGCGCTTCAGTTGCGCGCGCTTTTTAGAAGCTGTCTGCAAGCGAGGTAGCCTCGGCTATTTCCTCTTCGCTCATATTTGAAGAGAGATCGGCGGCGTACTTCGCGCCATCCTCGCTGCCGTAATTACTCGCGATCATGTACCAGGCCAGGGCCTGGACGGGATCTTCACCCGGCGACATGCCATACTCGTAGTAGAATCCGACCGCGAGCATCGCGTCCACATTTTCTCCGTACGCCGCCTCAGTGAACCAGTGGAACGCTTCATCGTAATCATTCTCGACACCATCGCCGTTCTCGTACATCACGCCGAGCATGTACTGGGCATCCGCGAGCCCCTGATCGGCCGCGAGTCTGTACCAGCGCACGGCCTCTTGATTGTTCTCGCTGATTGACCAGCCCTTGTCGTAGAACCAGCCCACGCTGTACTGGGCGTAGGAGTTCCCCTGATCGGCTGCCGCGCGATACCATTTAAATGCTTCGTCGTAATTTTTTTCGACGCCCAAACCATTTTCGAAGAGCCATCCGATATTGCTCTGCGCCGAAGCGTGTCCCTGCTCAGCCGCCATGCGGTACCAGCGCAACGCTGACGCATAATCCTGCAAAACACCTTTACCCATCTCGTACATGTAGCCGAGATTGTTTTGGGCTGTCGCGTTTCCCTGCTGCGCGGCTTTCTCAAACCATTGCGCCGCGTTCTCGTAGCTCTGCGCGACGTCTTCGCCGTTGTAGTACTTGACGCCGAGGCTGTTCTGAGCCTTGGGATCGCCCGCCTGTGCGTTCGCCATGAGGAGCGTGAGGTCAGAAGTGGAAGTCTGCGCGGATATCGCCGAAAGAACAAAGAAAATCGCGAAAACAACACTGATAATTTTTTTCATAGTAGCCTCTGTTAAAAACAATTATAGACTTGCGCAATAAAAAATGCAAAAAATATCTGATCAAAATAGGCGCAATGCGCTAATGCGATCTTGGAGCAGCCGATTGTGGACTCGCTCTAGATCGGGCTCGCTTTCGCGCGGTATCATTTTTTTCCATAAAACTTGTGGTAGTGCGAACCTAGGAGGTACCACGTGGACTTTGACACACTCTTTTTGCGGCGGAAGTCAGTGCGCGCCTACGAAGATCGCCCCGTTGAGGAGGATCTGAAGCGACGCGTGCTCGAAGCGACTCTTCGCGCTCCCTCGGCTGGCGCGCTCATGCTCTACTCGGTGCTCGAAATCGAGGATCAAGCGCTCAAAGACAGGCTCGCGATCACCTGCGACAATCAGCCCTTCATCGCACGCGCTCCCTGGGTCCTCATCTTTCTCGCGGATTACCGCCGGCTTATGGATTACTTTGAGCACTTCGGCGTGATGGAGTGGGTTGATCGAACGGGCCGGCGACACTCGACGCCTCGGAAGTCCGACCTTCTCCTCGCGAGCTGCGACGCGCTCATCGCCGCGCAGACCGCCGCTATGGCCGCCGAGAGCCTAGGACTTGGCTCCTGCTACATTGGAGACATCATGGAGAACTGGGAGATTCACCGCGAACTTCTCTCCTTGCCGCGCTACACCTTCCCCATCGCGATGCTCTGCCTCGGGTACCCCACCGCACAGCAACGGGAACGGCGGCTCACACCACGGCTCCCCGAGTCGATGATCATGATGAAAAACAGGTACCGGCGCGCTTCAGCTCAAGAGCTCGAGACAATGTACCGCGGCGAAGGCTACAGCGCTTTCTCTCCCAAAAACGATATCGAGAACGCCGCCCAAGCGCTCTACGACCGAAAGTTCGGGGCGAGCTTCTCGGTGGAAATGCGGCGCAGCGTTTCGTCGATGATGAAAGACTGGAGCTGAGTGCCGCGTTGACTCGCCTTGTGGCGAGGCGGCATACCGCGTCAATGCGGCGAATGCTTCATCTCAAAGGTGATTTGACGCGGAGAGAAAAGCGTCACTCAGCCGAAACTGAAGCGTGGCGGCCACCTCCCCTATCTCTTTTGCGGGCCTTTGGCTAGTATGAGGCCATGCTCATCGCGCTTCAGAGTGTATTCACCGTACTGTTGATGATCGCTATAGGCTTCGGGCTCGCAAAAGCGCGTTGGTTCGAAGGGGGCGGGGCCGCGCTCCTCTCGAAACTCGTCGTCAACATAGCGCTCCCCGCCTATATGATCTTCAATCTCATGAGCGGGTACGACCGCCAGAAGCTCGTTTCGATGCTTCCAGGGCTACCCGTACCCTTCATCGTGATACTGCTGAGTTACGCGATCGCCTTCCTGCTCACCGTAATGTTCAGGATTCAAAAAACGAAGCGCGGCGTCTTCAAGGCAATGGTCGCGTTCTCCAACGCGGTGTTCATTGGTCTCCCTCTCAATATCATGCTCTTTGGCGATGAGAGCGTGCCCTTCGCCCTGCTCTACTACATCGCGAACACACG
>JAKALZ010000033.1 GCA_021813065.1 bacterium | reverse complement strand
GTGAGCCGCGTTTCCATAAACCATGCGCGATTCTGTACATCCAAAGGGCGTGCAGGCCTGGATATGCCAAAACAACCTCGATCTTGGTCCTCGCCGCGGGATCGCGGTTCAGGATCGCATCAATATCGGAAAAAATCGCGGAAGCATCATTCCGCTCCCAATCCATGCTTTTCATTTTTAAGTTCCTCAATTCGCCGCTATAGCGCGGGAATTACCGCATATACTCCGAAAATAGCGGCGTCGAGAGGTATCGCTCTCCGCTCGATGCCGCGATTCCGACAATCAATTTCTCTCGGTTCTCTTCGCGCGCCGCGAGCGTCAGCGCAGCCTGGATCACCGCGCCACTCGTAATGCCCACGAGCAAACCATCTTCCATTGCGGCGCGGCGCGCTGCGCGGTAGGCTTCGTCATCGCTTACCTGAACGATCTCATCGTAGATCGAAGTGTTCAGAATCGATGGCACAAACCCGGCCCCTATCCCCATGAGGCCGTGAGGGCCAGGCTTTCCGCCCGAGAGCACCGATGAACCCGTGGGTTCGACCGCCACTACGCGCATAGAAGGTTTTATGGCCTTGAGCGCCTCTCCGGTTCCTGTAAGCGTTCCGCCAGTGCCAACTCCCGCGATAAATATATCGATTGTGCCTTCAGTATCCCTGAGAATCTCGCGCGCGGTGCCAAGACGGTGTGCCTCCACGTTTTCAGCATTCTCAAACTGCATCGGCATAAAATATCGCGCTGGATCTGTGGCATTGATGCGCTTTGCCTCTACGATCGACCCGGTCATGCCGAGCGCCTTGGGGGTCAGCACGAGTTCGGCCCCATACGCTCTCAGAACAGCCCGGCGCTCGAGCGACATTGAATCGGGCATGACAATGGTACATGAGTACCCACGCGCGGCTGCCAGCATCGCGAGCGAGATGCCGGTATTGCCGCTTGTCGGTTCGAGTATGGTCATCCCTCGCGCAAGCGCTCCCTTTTTTTCCGCGGCGACAAGCATCGCGAGCGCGGGCCTGTCCTTAACTGAGTGCCCGGGATTTTGGAATTCAAGCTTGAGCGCGATTCTCGCGGGCAAGCCCTCAGCGAGCTTATTGAGATATACCATCGGCGTGTCGCCTATGAGCTGTGCAATATTATCGTATATGCGCAATTCATTACTCCTTTAGTAAACTATATTCAAATATACTCATCATACGTATCGAATGGCCACTTCCAGTACTTCGGCCGCCCGACTCCTTCTGGGCAGGTGGGGCCGTGCGCTTTACACCACGTAGCGTTCGGCGATGTGCGCGGGCGCGCGCGTTAAAAAAATGGCCGCCCTTTCGGGCAGCCATTCGCCGCACTATCGAAAGGGAGGCCTATTTCTGTTCGAGACACACGATACCAGGCAGCTCTTTGCCCTCAAGGTACTCGAGGGAAGCTCCGCCGCCTGTCGACACGTGGCTCATTTTCGAGGCAAGACCGAACTTATTGACCGCGGCAACAGAATCGCCGCCACCGACCACGGTGAGCGCTCCCCTGCCCGTCGCCTCGGCGACGAGCTTCGCAACCTGCTCTGTGCCATGAGCGAAGGCGTCAAACTCGAACACCCCAACAGGGCCATTCCAGAGCACGCTCTTGGCGCTCGCGATGACCGATGCGTAGAGTGCGAGAGACTTCGGACCCACATCGAGGCCCATGAGATTGTCCGGCAGGGCCTGCGCATCCACCGCTACAGGCGTGGCATCGGGCGCGAAGCGCTCAGCAGCGACATGGTCCACCGGAAGAATTACTCGCACGCCTTGCTTCTTGGCGTGATCGAGGAGCTGCTTCGCAATGTCGAGGAAATCGTCCTCAACGAGGCTCTTTCCAACCGCGATGCCCTGTGCTTTAAGGAATGTGAACGCCATCCCGCCACCGATCACGAGCGATGAGGCGTTCTTGAGCAAGTTTTCCAGCACGGCGATTTTGGAAGAGACCTTGGCGCCGCCTATTATGGCGACCATCGGTCGAGGCGGATTCTTGAGCATGGGTTCGAGGTTCGCGATCTCCTTTTCCATGAGGAAACCACCCACCCTTACTTTCATAAATTTCGCGATCATCGCGGTGCTCGCGTGCGCGCGGTGTGCCGAGCCAAACGCGTCATCCACGAAAATGTCACCGTAAGAAGCCAGCTCTTTGGCGAGGATTTCCTGCGTGGCCGGATCCTTTGCGGTCTCTTCTTTGTGGAAACGCGTGTTTTCCAGCATCGCGATTGAGCCAGCGGGAAGCGCGTCGATTGCGCTCTTCTGGCCAAAACACGAAGGCAGAAACACGACATCCTTCCGGAGAAGCGTGGCCAGATAGTCGGCGACGGGTTTCATCCGGTGTTTGCCGGCGAGATAGGTCTCGAGGTTGAAGGTTTTGCCATCCTTCTCAGCCTTCTCCTTGGCTTTCGCCGCATCCTTATCGGGGTCGCCGAGATGCGACATCAGCACAAGACTCTTGGGCTTCTGTTCGAGAATGTAGTTGATGGTCGGCAGCGCCGCCACGATGCGCGTATCGTCTTGAACCTTCCCGTCTTTCATGGGAACATTGAAGTCCACGCGCATGATGATGCGTTTTCCGCCAAGCGACACATCGCGCACTGTTTTTATCATCGCTGTATCCTTGGGAGAGCCTCAGAAATTATCCTTGGACGCCATGTAGCGGAGAAGATCGACCACTCTGTTCGAGTAGCCCCACTCGTTGTCGTACCAGGAAACCACTTTGAAGAAGTGCTTTTCGCCAGGAAGATTGTTTTGGAGCGTCGCGAGGCTGTCGTAAATCGATGAGCGGTTGTCGTGAATGAAGTCGGTCGACACGAGCTCGTCTTCGGTAAAGCCGAGAATACCCTTGAGGTAGGTTTGCGACGCTTTCTTGAGGAGAGCATCGATCTCCTGGATCGAGGTCTCTTTTACCGAGCGGAACGTGAGGTCGACAACTGAGCCTGTGGGCGTGGGAACGCGGAAGGACATACCGGTGAGCTTGCCTTTGATCTCGGGCAGAACCTCGGCAACAGCCTTCGCCGCCCCGGTCGTGGACGGAATGATGTTAATCGCCGCCGCTCGTCCGCCGCGCCAATCTTTCTTGGAAACGCCATCGACGACCTTCTGGGTCGCGGTGTAAGAGTGGATTGTCGTCATGAGTCCTGTCTCGATGCCAATGCCCTCTTTCAGAAGAACGTACACGAGGGGCGCGAGGCAGTTTGTGGTGCACGACGCGTTGGAGACGACATTGTGGATCGCCGGGTTGTACTTGTCGTTGTTCACTCCCATGAGGAGCATCTGAATTTTTTTATCCTCGGCTTTGCTCTTGGCTGGAGCGCTGATAATCACTTTCTTGGCCCCGGCATCGAGGTGGCCGAAGGCCTTTTCGTCGGTAAAGAGACCGGTGGATTCAATGATATAGTCAACACCGAGCTTCTTCCACGGAAGATTTTTGAGTTCTTTCTCTGCCATGATGCAGGCGATCTCATGACCGTTTACAATGAGTATATCGTCTTCCGCTTTGCTTGGATCGCTTTTCTTGGAGCTGATCTCGCCCTTCATCTTTCCCTGAGTGGAATCGAACTTGAGCTGGTAAGCAAAATAGGCCGCATCCGTGACAATATCGACAACCGCGACTACATCGACCTTATCCTTGCCCTTTCCAAGAAGATCCTGATCAACGATGGACTGGAAAACCAGTCGTCCAATACGCCCAAAACCATTAATCGCTACTTTCATCGTGTTCCTCCTCAGGAACTGGTTTTTACACAGGGCTTATTGCGCGCCTGCGCAGCTTTTGGAATACGGATAAAATAGTATCGATTGAACAAAAGAGTCAATCAATCGACATCAGTTTACTTTAAAATACAAAAAACTTCCATACCTTCTATTTAATGCAAGATTGACCAAAACCTCCCTATGCTTATAATCTACTTACATGCGATCTCGTGCGCCAAGGGCGATATATGTCTTCATCATTGCGATTGTAGTGCTCACCGCCGGGTTGGGAGCGGGGCTTGGCCTCGCTCTCTCTAGTACCGCAAATATAATTAAGACAGAGAATTTCACGCAGTTCGATACCGCGCTTCCCACTAAAATATACGATATTAACGGCAAGCTCATCACTGAATTCTTTGCTGAAGAGCAGAGAATCCCGGTTTCGATCAAGGATCTCCCCAATTACTTGCTCGAGGCTTTTATCACGCGGGAGGACAGGACATTCTACACGAATCCTGGTTTTGATCTGCAGTCGATTTTCCGAGCCGCGCTGGGGCAGCTCATCGGAAGGAACCTCGGCGGAGGTTCAACCATTACTCAGCAACTGGCGGGCACCCTCTACGCCGACCGCAAGGTCATCAGTATAGGGAGAAAACTCAAGGAACTGTGGTGGGCGCTCCAGCTCACGCGACGCTTCACGAAGCAAGAAATTCTCGAAATGTACCTCAACCGCATGATCATGGGGCCCGCGGTCTATGGAGTCGAGGCGGCGAGCAGGTACTTCTTTGGCCACCCCGCGAAAGACTGCACACCCGAAGAGGCGGCAATCCTAGCAATCCAGCTTTCGAGTCCATCGCGCTACAATCCTTTCCGCAATCCAATGCTCGCGCGCGATCGTTCCAAAGAAATTCTGGATCAAATGGTCGCGCGCCGCGTGGTCACGAAAGCGCAGGCCAATGAATCGTTTGACGCGTACTGGACCTCTTTCGACTATTCGCGCGTCGCGGTATCCGCGTTCTACAACCGCGAAGACAAGGCCCCGTGGTTCAGCGAGTACGTCAGGCGCCAGCTTGAAGACATGTTTTACGGCTCCATCGATATCTACAGCGATGGCCTTTCGGTCTATACCACCCTCGACCTCGACAAGCAGGCCGAAGCCGACCTCTATATGAAGCGCGGAATTGAAGTGGCCAACACTTCGTTCAAGGCGACAAATTCCCAGCGCCTTTCAGAGGCTGACACCACCTTCGTGCCAATCGTCGAGTTGCTCGGCCTTACCTTTGATCTGCCGATGCTCTATGCCCCGCAGAGTCGAAGCGAAATGGACTCACAGCAGTTCTATCTCAATGTGGTGAACCCCGTGCTCGACGCGACAAGCCTCATGTTCAATATGGCTTCGCTCAAGCCTTACATAGGCGCCGCCTCCGCGAAGATTAAGACGCAGCTTGAAAAATCGACTGTCGAAGGCGCCCTTGTCACCATCGACAACAGCACTGGCTATATTCTCGCGCTCGTGGGTGGATCGGATTACAGCCAAGCGAACCAACTTATCCGAGCCACACAGGCGAAACTGATGCCTGGATCGACCTTCAAACCGCTCTATTACTCAGCGGCGATCGACTCGAAGAAGATCACCGAAGGAACCTACATCGTCGATGAGCCAACAACCTTCTACAACGAAGATGGCACACCCTACTCTCCTCAGAACTTCAAGGGCGAGTGGTCAGGTTCAGTGCTCGCCTGGTGGGCGCTCGCGAACTCGATGAACGTCCCCTCGGTCAAAGTCTTGCAGACAGTCGGCTTCGACGCGGCGATAAGCCGCGCGGCCGCGCTCCTTGATATTACGGACCCTATTGAGATTCGGAAAACCTTCCCCAGGTACTACCCCCTTGCGCTCGGTGTCATCGGCGTTACGCCGCTGCAGATGGCTCGGGCGTTTTCTGTGTTCGCGAACGGAGGCAAGGCGATCACGCCGATCGCGATACGCTATGTCGAGGACCGCAACGGCAATGTTATCGCGGAGCCAGAGAAAGACGCGCTCCAGGCGCTCCGACAGAAATCACCGCAGGTCGTCTCGCCCCAGAACGCCGCGATCATGATCGATATGATGAAGCGAGTCGTTTCGGGTGGTACGCTCGCGGGAGCCACACAATCCGGATCAATCTTCAAACAGACCGGGCCCGATGGAAAATCGTATGTGATTCCCATCGCGGGAAAAACTGGCACTACGCAGAACTGGGCCGATGCTTGGACTCTCGGCTCAAGCCCCTACTACACCACCGCGATCTGGCTCGGTTTTGACCGCCCAGGCAACTCGCTCGGTGTATCGCAGACTGGCGCCACCGTCGCCGCGCCTGTGTGGGCGAGCTACATGCGCGACATCCACATTGGACTGCCGTACAAGAACTTTCCGAAGCCGGATTCCGGGCTCGTTTCGGCAACAGTCTGCGCGCTCTCAGGCGAGCTCCCCACCGAATATTGCACAGATGGAACCGTGAATCTGTTGTATCTCGACGGAACGCAGCCAACTCAGTACTGCACGCTCCACGGCCCCGCGCTACCACCACAACCGAGCGTGGATCAACCACAGACTTCTGGCGCGCTGTCGAATGAACTTGAACCCCTTCCGCTTGGGCCTTCGAGTTCACCGATCAATCAAAGAAGATGAGGCAATAGCAAAATCGGACATTTTTGATACAACTTCAGGGCTTGACTGGAGAGAAAGGCCTCAGAGGAGCTCGTTCAGTTGAGCCCCGCGTGTTCCTCGAGGTGAATCGTTTTTCTTGGCGCCTCAACTGGGCGTATTTGAAAGACAAGAATAGCCAAGAACGCGAAGATCCCGGTAACCGCGCTCATGAGCCGAATGAGGGCATCCGGGAGCCCTGTGGAATCTCCGGCGACAACGGGCAATTCCATGCTTTCTTTCGCGCTGTCCGCAATATTTCTCCAGCTTTCCGGAAGCACGATCAGTGTCTCTCCAGGTCGGATGTAGCCCAAGGCCGCGGCTCGTTCCGCGGTGAGCGACGCATTGTTCTTCAACTCATCGACAGTGCGTGTCTTTAGCTCATTCTGTTCCTGAAGGTAATCGATCGCCTTCTGAATCGTGGTTCGCCGCGACAGCATATCCTGATACGCGAGTAGGCCGCCCTTTCCCGCCACAGCCGAAATGCAGCAGTATGAAATCAGCATAGAGAACAAACCGTATATCAGGGCGCTGAGGATACCCCTGTTCTTGTGCGCGAATTCTCGAGGCGAGTGCATCATTTTCTGTTTCGGCATATTTTGTGCCCGCGATTAGGTGTTTTCTTCATAGAAAGTAGTTCCATGCGTGGGGGAAAGGGTGTACTATACCATCGAGGATGGTATCGATGGAAAAGAGCGCGAACAATTCACCGACCCCACAATATGCCGATGATGTGCTCGATGGTCTTTTCATCAGCCCTCTTGAGAACATGGAGAGCTTCGATAAGATGGAATCGGAAGAAGCTCGAATTCTTGCTCCTCTCACCACAAAGCAAGCATCGGATTCACCCGCTTCCACCACAGGGGACCTTGGAGAGGATGTATCTGGGCAAAAAGGCGAAGAGACCATAGCCCAGCGGCGCGCGGGCGCACCGGCGGCTGCTTCGCAGGAGCGGGTGATCATGCGTTTCGCGGGCGAGCTTAAGTCTATCAAACAGGATCTGCTCTCGATTAAACAGCATTTTGAGACTCTTAAACGACCTCAATCCTCATCTTTTTCCTCGAGCGCTGCCGCGTACCCATCGCGTGCCTTCGAACCGGCTCAGAATCCCGCATCCCAGGAGTCCGCCGCGCGCGAAGACTCGACAGAGCTACTCGAAGACCTTCGAAAGCTTCTTCTCTATCTCGACAGGCTCCTCGAATCCCTCCCGGAAGATAAAATTGGAGAATTCGCGAACTCTGAGTACTTCAACCTCTACCGTCATGTATTTGAGAAGCTTGGCCTGTCCTGATCGAATCGGCGCGCTCATCTCATTTTATACAGCATTCCCGATTCCAGCCCGTACGAGGCTCGAAGGTATGCGCCGAGTTGGCGGGCATTCTCGATCAACGCCGGAAGATGTTGGCTCATATAGGCGTCGATGGTGCTCGAAAGCTCGGGATGCGCTTTGGCGAGGTTAGATCCCAACGTCTCACGAAAATAATTCTGGATATCCTTAATCGGCTGTTGAACGAGATACGCTTGCATTTCGTTGGCCATCAGATATGAAGAGTCGACGTTGTACCGCATCCATCGAAAATAGCGAATCAGAAACCACTTCTCATCGTCTGTGAGCCGCTGGTAGAGCGACAGCACAAGATCTCGATAGCGGGTATCGGTAAAAAAGAGCGCGTGGCTGAGTTCATGCGAGAGAAAACGATACTGGAGATATGGCGCCGACTCCTGTGAAATTGATACGATGGCGCCCTTCCCCGCTGAGAAGTTTGAGCCTCGGGCGATAATAATCCCAGCTTTCGCGAGGATATCCCGGAGCGTAAGCTCTTCGGCGGAGAGCGGGAAATGCTGTTCTTGGGCAGTTTCAAAGAAGCGCGCGAGATCTTCGGGCCGGTAGTCGTGAGCGTTCCATCCATGTTGGTCAGCAATTTCCGAGTCTGGGGCGAGTGTTCCCACATAACCGATCTTCTCGACAAAGAAGGCGAGACGTTTGAGGTATCGATCCTGCGTCGCGTAATCTTTGAAGAGAAAGAGCAGAGTATCGGGACGCATATCCCATCGGGCGAGATAGAAGGGAGTATCCGCGAGAGGCGCGCTGTTGACGAGAAGACCTGGATCTATGCGATCGAGTTCATCCACCCTGCGGGTAGGTCGAACGCAGAATGTCTCAATGCGAGTGCCCGCCGGGGCGACGAGGCTGATGGTTTTGGGATTCATTTCAAGGAGACTGCTGGGTATTGAAAATGAAGAATCGCCGCCACGATGCAGATAGGTTATTTTCTGGTTGCCCCATGAAACCGCGACATTTCCCGCATCTCCCGAGAGCGCGACATCGAGCTGGCTCGCCGCGTAGACAGCCTTGGAGAGCCCCTCGAATGGAGCATCGATGTTGTAAACATATTCTCCATTTCGTGAACTCCGTGAAAAATGGGCCGAGATTTCAGGTGTGTCGCCCTGAATAAAGAAACCTCTCATCTCAGGAGCAAGTCGAATCTCTTGGAGCTCGAGAGGATAGCTCTCCTGGTTTGAAAGCCCTGTTGATGCGGGTGTGGGTTCGGCGATGGTGATCGCTTTTATCTCGATCCACTTCAGCGTGCGCGATTGCGGTGAAGGTATTATGAACGCGTAGTTGCCCGCTGAGGGAATAGTGCACAAAAGTGAGCCGCCTCTGTTCTTTTCGTCGCCGTAACTCACCAAGAACTGCGTCCCAGAGCTCAGTGACGACATGAGCAACCGTGTGGCGTAGCCATCGGGCACTTGAATCGGCGATTCGAGAATATAGCGCTTCTTTTCGCCACGGGCGGTGAATCTCGCTTCGTTCGAGCCCTGGAATGAGCCCGTGAAATGCAATCGTGCACCCCTCGCGTCGTACCAGCTTATAGAGCGAACGCTTGGCCGCTGGCACGAAATCGAGACTGCGGACATCACAAAAATGCTCACTATACACAGCAGTTTGAGGATGGTACGAGTGGTTCGCGTGGAAAGAGTGACGCAGTTCATTGAGGTATCGCGCTCTATTATCGAAGTTCGAATATCTCTCTCGCGAGCAGCCGCGCCAGCTCGAATTTTTTGAACTCCGATGGTTCGCTCCTCTCTCCTGAAATTGAATCCCAGAGATTCGCGAAATTCGCGGGGAGCATCGACAATTCCTTGAGCTGCGATTCAAACTCCGCGTGCGATGGTTCAAATTTCTGGTTGAACATGAAAATCGAAGCTCCCGCGTAGCGGAGAAACCCCGCTCTCGACATCAGGCGAAAAAATTGATTTTCTGAGACCGACGCCGCGCCAAAATCGGAGAGATAGTGTTCCATCTTTGCCGAGAAGTTGTCGAAGAGATTCTGCCAGGCCTCGGGTGGAAAGTGCGCGAGCTGTTCGCGCATGCGCCCCATCCAATCGCTGCGGGAGAATACGAGAGGAAAATTGAGGAGCCTATAAAGAGGATATGTACCGGAATTCTTGAGGAGCCGAATGTGGCGCTGAGGTCGAATCGCGATGTCTTCTACAGAAGGAATGTGTTTGTACTCGATGCGGATGGGAATTTCATCGAGGAAAAAACGATCCTTTGTTCCGCCAACCGCGGACTCGAAGGCGCCTGGATTATTGAAAAGGCTCTGGCGCTTCTCCGGAGCGGGAATGCTGCGGCGGTAGTAGGCGTCGAAAACCAGCGCGTAGTGCGGATCCAACTCATCGTGTCGCGAGCGCTGGTCCACACAGATGCAATCGACTCCTGACCATCGAGAGATAGTGTCGATCAAAAAAAGGGAAATCTCTTCCGACTTTCGTTTCATGCGCTCCTACCTTTCGTCCAAGTATAGCATAGGGACGCCATTTCTGTCATGCGCGGGGATGAGGATGTGTTCCACAAGCCGTGCTACGCATATATACTGATAGCGAATGAGCAGCTTCGTTCTGATGGTTGTGCCTCACGTGAATGTCCGCGCCTCCATTCGCGCGCTCAAGCAAGCGGCCAGGGATTTCGATGCGGATGACGCGATGATGGCCTTGCCCGAGGGCATCATTCTCCATTGGTTTGACGCATCGGAAAATGTCTCCCCAGAGCGGGTGCAACTCGCGCTGGCAGAGAGGGAATCGGATATAAGCGGAGCCCTCCCCGACCCCTTCAGATTTCTTTCAGCGGAGCGAGTGTCTCATCGCTGGTGCTTGAGGCTCAACAGAGTGATCGATTCCGATGTGCTTCTCAATTCACTGCGAGCTTTTGCCTCAAGCGCAAAGCTCGAACTTTGCGATGCCCCTCCCCTGTACAGCGCGGAAGCCCTGGACTGTATCGCCCTTGGGAGCGCCAGTGAGGTTTCCTTATCGACGCCCATCAGTTTTAAAAAATATGAGCTTGTGATATACCTAGCCGAGTTACCTGAAACACCGCTGAGTGGTTTTCACTTTAGCGCGATTGCCCGCGCGCACCATAAAACGCGACGAGGCAGCGCAGGTCGCACATTGCGCAGCGATTAGGGAGGATTGATGTCCAGAAAATGTATCGCGTCGTTTGTGCTCATCGCATCACTTTGCGTGGTTGTGGCGAGCGCTCAGGAAACCGCCACAGCATCCAGCGCGCCAGCCGCGCGCAAAGGCGATCAGTCCATCACCATCATCGGTGGAGGATTCATTCCGCTCTTTGTGCTCGACAACACGGGAACACCAGTCGCGACGCCCAACATGAGCCCAGGAGCCGCCTTCGGACTTCAGTACCGCTATATGCTTGGGAAGCACTTTGGCATCGGAGGGTCCATCGCTGGATCTTATGTAACGACCATTGGCGGGGGAACACTCTTTCTCGCTCCGATCGGGCTTTCGGCGGCCTGGGTTGGCGGCACCGAACTCCTCGAATTCGAAGGCTCGACTGAGCTTGGCATGAACATCATGCGCCTTTACGGCAATGGCATTATCTCACCTTACGCAAAGCTGGGTATTGGGTTGTCACGGTACATCAACTCATCATGGAGCATTGGCGCGAAAATGAATTGGTGGTTCGTGCCTGAACTGCACATCGGCACCTATAGCAATCTGAACTCCTTCGCCAATTTTCTGGAGTTCTCTGTCGGCGCGACATACCATTTCTGAGGAGGGAGCCGATGAACACGATCACAACTATCAATGGACGACCAGCGCGCGCGCATGGAGAGCATCAGATAGTGCGGAGGGTCGCGAGCGGTTTGACGCTCGCGACGATATTCGGGGTCTCTGTGCGTTTG
>JAKALZ010000032.1 GCA_021813065.1 bacterium | reverse complement strand
CCCATCCTCTTGTTTTAATTAGCATGCGGTTTCATCAGCCGAGGATATCGCTCGAAAGTCTGTTGAAGTCGCCCTCGGTGATCGCACCCGCGCTCGTTCCTCTCTTTATGAGGCTCTAGCCGAATCAAGCGCTGATTTCAGGGATTGATGTCTTCGCTCGACACGCCCATGGAGTTGAGCTTGTCTTCGATGCGACGCAGACGCTCGCTCATGGACGCGATCGAGCGCTCGATCCTCCTGTGCTCAGCGATGAGAGTCTCGATGGGGTCATCGCTCTCGTTTTCGGGAGGCATCGCGGTTCGCTTGGCGATAAGTGGTGTCGCACCGCGCGAGAGCGCCTCGGCGGCCTTCGCGCGCGCGTCGGGGTCACGGATGGACGCGACGAGGGAGAGTCCGTCCCAGCCGAGGCCGGGGTCGAGGCTCAGCGTCTGGGCCTGCATCGCGGTTGACGCGGTTTTCTTCGGGAGACCGAGAACACGTTCGACATAGTCTTCGAAGCGGGCTCCATGGCTGCGGCAGAGTTCCTCTGCTTGAACAAGGAGTCGTCCCAGCTCGAGGAGGAGCGATCCATTGCCCGCGAGGCAGCGTGTCTTTATCTCTTCAGTGAGTTGTGTGAATTCAGGGATCGTGTCGAAGACATTCGTGTAGAAGCCATGTTTCTCAGCTTTTTCGAGGAGTTCATTGAAGAGCGCCCAAAACTCCTGAGTGTGAGGGCGTGGCATGGACAATCCGCCGCGACGCACGAAGAGCAGGTGGTGGGCGTATTCATGGATCGCGGTGTACACGAGTTGGTTGTCGGATTCAAAATTCCTGTTGTGAATGACGATCTCCGCGTTCGCGGGTTTGTAGAGGCCGTTCACTTTTTTGTTCGTTTTTCCTGAAAATACAAGTGTGAAGGGCGCGGGAGGCGCTTCGATCGCCTCGAGGATTTCCTTGACTCTATCTTGATTCATGCTGCATCTCCCTCGTGTCGGAGAGGAATACTACAGGAAGCGACGCGCACAGGCAATCACCGAGAAGCGCGCGGAGTGGAGCAGCGAGCTGTGCGCAAGAAATTCTGTGCCCCGAGTGAGGGGCTCAGAAGCGCGCAAAAAAAAAATCCACGCGAAAATGTTCCCGCGTGGAGTATGCGCCATAATGCTCAAATCCGCGATCAGCGGTGGAGGGAGCGTTCGATTTCAAGCTTATTGAAGCCCACGATGATTCTGCCGTTGACGTCGATGACGGGCACGCCCATCTGACCTGACTTGCGGACCATCTCTTCAGCCTTGCGCATGTCGGCGGCTACATTATACTCAGTGAAAGAAATGCCGTTCTGGCGGAACCAATCCTTGGCTAGCCTGCAGTAGCCGCAACTCGGTGTCGTGTAGATTGTGACAGACATATTTTTCCTCCCTCGTGGATTCTTGCTATTGGATTAGATATATAAAAATTAATATATATAAAACATTGCGTCAAGAAGGTCTCGCGATAAAATTTGAAGCCACGCGGTACGGACGCGCGTCTCTCTGATGTGGAATTGAGATGGCGTCGCTATGCTGCGCTCTTTGCCGCGCTGAGTCTCAAGGCATGGACAGGGTGCCCGTCCTGTCAAACGCTCTCAGGCAATGTCACGGTGAGCGCGGGCACCGCGAGCACTACCAGCTATCTCTCAATCTCGAGCATGGGGCTCGGCTCGCTCACCGCGGCAGTACCGCTGACCGCGCGGAATGATTTTTTCGGCAAGTTCTCCATCACCGCAAGGACCGCGATAGGAAACGCCGAGATTGACGCGGGAAGGCTGCGCCTCACAGCGCAGGGGTATTTCTCATCGAATGATCGAGGTGAGTCTGAAGCCTCCGGGCTCCTCGGCGCGGCCGCGCTCGGGGCGGCCTCAGATCCCTGGGGAATCGCGCTCACTGGACAGAGGTTCAGTTGCGCCACGACTATCTCCGAGATCTACTCGTCGGCCGCGCTCCAGTGGAGGATGCTCGAGGCTCCATTCGACATGGTTTTCGGCGTGGGCTCTCTCTACGAAATGAATGGGATCGCTGACATCGCGCGGCGCATTAAGCCGTGGTTCGCGATTGGATTGCGCCGCGGTTGGGGATTTGGAGAGGCACGCGTGAGGTCGCAGTTCTATCCTGGACTCGGCCGCGATACGGAATCTCGAACATCAGGTGCGCTGTTGGGGGCAGCCGCGCGTGCTGATCTGAAACTTCACGTTGGCAACATGGATGTGCGCGCCGACGCATACATTGAAACGGGAGAATTTCTCAGCGCGATCGGCACGGTCTCGACCTATGATGCCACTGTCAGCGCGGCGTGTGGGTTTGATCTGTCGTCACTCCCTCTCGTGAGTGGAGCGACGCTGATCACCTCGGCAAAATCGAAGCAGGGAGTACGAGGAGGCTCCTTCAACATTTTTCCAGCCTACGGAACGTTTTCGAATCTGCTTCTTTCGCGGTATGGTCCAGACATCGAGGTTATTGAAATCGTAGTGACGGGAAAGAGCATCGGGATCGTGCCGCTCGATCGCGCGCGCTCAGGTTCTCTTGCGTGCGGCGCTTCGTTCGAATATGAATTCGGGAACACCTCCTTTTCTCTAAAAGCGAACGCTTCGATGTACACACGCGGACGCTCTGAGCGCGCGCTTTTCTTCGAGACAAACCTGTCGAGAGAAAAATCAGGCGCGTCCAAAGAAGCCGAGGCGAGCAATTCCTTCTCCGACATTGAAGGCTTGGAACTGAGTGAAGAGAGTGGCATCGCGGGGCCGAACGGCGGAGAGAGTCCACTTTTTAACAGACTGACGGTCTTGGCTCGAGTTTCTGACCCGAATTTTTTGCTCTCCACTTCAATCGGAGCGCCTCTTTCGCGTGAGCGAAGCGACGGCATAGTGGCCGGACTGCGCGCGGCGATCAAATTGCCCCAGTGTACATTAGAGGTCTCAAGCTCGGTAAAATACGCTGGTACACCGAAAATTTTCTCTGTTTCGTCCGCACGGATCTATGTACGAATTCCATTTTAACGCGGAGGTTCTTTGCTGAAGGGTGTTTTCAAACTCCAGGCTCTGCGCTACCATCTCTAGTACAGAACTCACAGGGAGGGAGGAATTGGAAACTGCTCTTCTCGTCGTCGATATACAGAATGATTTTTGCCCAGGAGGAGCGCTCGCGGTACCGAATGGCGATTCTATCATTGAGCGTGTGAATGAGCTTCTTTCTGCGTATCCGACTAGCCTGCTTACCCAAGATTGGCACCCTCGAATGCACTGTTCCTTCGCCTCGTCGAAGGCTCTGCCTCCCTTCTCGCTCGATCCTGAAAGCGTTATTCCTTCGATTTTGTGGCCTGATCACTGCGTGGCGGGAACTGCTGGAGCCGATTTCCATCCAGCTCTCCACACGTGGAAAGCGCGGTGCATTCTTAGGAAGGGGACGCGTCGGGAGCTCGACAGCTACTCGGCCATCATGGAGAATGACAGGAAGACGCCCACGGGCCTGGCGGGTTTTCTCAGCTCGCTTGGCGTGAAAAAGGTACTCGTGTGCGGCTTGGCTACAGACTACTGCGTCAAATCGACCGCGCTCGACGCGCGGCGCGCGGGATTCGAGGTTACGGTGGTCGAAGACGCGATCATGGGCATCGACGCCAAGCCTGGCGACATTCGGGCCGCCTTCGAAGAAATGCGTCAGGCTGGCTGCGATTTCGCGACGACCGCTACCGTGCTAAACCGGACAGAACGATGAGTACACAAAAAATGCGAATGAATTGCTACTACCGATCGGCACTATTCACCGATTTTTATGAACTGACGATGGCGCAAGGCTACTGGAAACGCCACATGACCATGCCAGTTGTTTTCGATTACTTCTTCCGCCGAAATCCTTTTGGCGGCGGTTATTCGGTATTCGCGGGGCTCGCCACGCTGATTGACGCGCTCGAAGAGCTCAGCTTCGCGAAGGAGGATCTCGAGTATCTCGCGTCGCTTGGGCTCTTCGAAAAGGATTTTTTAGCGTACTTGGCGACCTTCAAGTTCAAGGGGAGAGTGTACTCCGCGCGCGAGGGTGAGATTGTGTTTCCGCAAGAACCACTCGCGCGCGTTGAAGCGGACCTCATTTCGGCCCAGCTCGTCGAGGGGCTCGTGCTCAATGTGCTCAACTTCCAGAGTCTCATCGCGACGAAGGCAGCACGTGTGTGGAACGCGTCGAAGCACGGGGCGATTATGGAGTTCGGCCTCAGGCGGGCGCAGGGAGCGGATGGCGCGCTCTCGGCGAGCAGAGCGGCCTACATCGGCGGCGCGGTCGGCACCTCCAACTCGCTCGCGGGCAAAGAGTTTGGAATCCCCGTGCTCGGCACCATGGCGCACTCCTGGGTCATGTCGTACCCGAGCGAGATCGAGGCCTTCGACGCCTACGCTGATATCTATCCTCAGAATACTGTGTTCCTGATCGATACCTACAACTCCCTCGAGTCTGGCATCATCAACGCGATTGAGTCCGGGAAGAAACTCAAAGAAAAGGGGTTCAGCTTTGGCGTGCGCCTCGATTCAGGCGACATCGACTATCTCTCGCGGATGGTGCGCGCGAGACTCGATGAGGCAGGACTGAAGGATGTGAAAATTGTAGTGTCGAATGAACTCAACGAGGAAATCATCGCGAGCCTCGTCGAGGATAGGGCACCCATCGATGTGTGGGGCGTGGGCACACACCTCGTGACTGGCGGCAACGAGGCTGCCTTCACCGGTGTCTATAAACTCGCCGCCCTCGATCCTGAGGGCCAGTTGCGCCCCGTGATGAAATTTTCCGATAATCCTGAAAAATCGACAAATCCCGGAGTCAAGAACCTCTGGCGACTCTACGACGAGAAGGGGTTGGCTCGACTCGATCTCATCTCCTGCGATGAGGAGACGATCACCGAGAGAGAAGAGTATCTCGTGCACCACCCGAGCGCCGACTGGCGACAGGTGAAAATCGAGCCCGCTCGTGCCGAGCCGCTCCTCTCGAAGGTGATGGAAAATGGCGCGCGGACAAGCGAGCTGCCGGATCTGCGGCAGATTCAAGCCTATATGAAGGAGCGCATGAACTCGTTCGATCCCACCTACCTGCGGCTTCTCAATCCGCACATCTACAAGGTATCGATTACGGACAAACTCTACGATCTCAAAGTTTCGCTCATCAACGCCTTCTTCAAGCAGCGGCTCGCGAAGCGCTGATATGTTCAGCGCCGTCGCTCCGGCTTTTTGAGGAAGGGCAGCGCGCCCGAACTATCGATTTTCGAATGGATCGTCCGCAGCACCTCGTCGATGCTCTCGCCGACAATGAGATCCTCCAAGATTTCAGTGTGCAGAAAACCTTCCGTGACCATGTGGCGCAATAGCTCGAGGAGGCTGTCGTAAAAGTGTTCTATGTTGAGAATCGCAACGGGTTTTCGATGGTAGCCGATGTACCTCCAGCTCCATACCTCGAAGAGTTCCTCCATCGTGCCGATTCCCCCCGGCAGACTGATGAACGCGTCGGCCTTCTCCTGCATGAGGGCTTTGCGCTCGTGCATATCCTTCACCACGAGAAGCTCGGTGAGTTCCTGCTGGTCGACGAGCCTGTAGAGCCGCTCCGGGATGATGCCTACCACGCTGCCGCCCGCGCGCATCGCGGCTTCGGCCGTTACGCCCATGAGACCGACGTTGCCGCCTCCATAGACGAGCACCATGCCGCGCTCTGCCAGAGTCCTGCCAAGCCGCGCCGCGATCTCCGCGTACGAAGGCTTCGCGCCCACCGAAGATCCGCAGAAAACGCATATTTTAAGTGCTTCATTCGATGTTGTTTCGCTCATGCTTCACATTCCTTATGAGGTGATATCCGCGATGCGCGCCGCGTCTATTGTTGCTTTTCGATCCTGCGCGCGAGCGATCTGAGCGCGGCAAAACTGCCGTCGAGCGAAACTCGCTGCGAGGAGCGAGCGCCTTTCAGCACAATGGCGGTTTCATCGGCTTCGACGCTCACGACTCCCTCTGTCACGAGCGCCGCATCGAGCTCCACGAGCGCTGTGCCGTAATAGAGCGTGCGCGAACCCTGCGCGGGAATAGTCGCAAGCGTAGGCGATCCGAGAAGCTCGGGGTGCGCTCTCGAGTACGCGAGGCCATTCGCGAAGGCTCCTCTCGAGTTTTCAGTACCGAGACAGAAGGTTCTATCCAGCCCTCCCTCGTAGAGCGCCCAGGGAGTAAAGTGCCGACCGCCGTATTGCATCCAGAGATCGTTGAAGCCCAGCCCCACGTCATCTTCCGGCAGGCCTTTTGGGCCAGGGAAAAAGCTGAGGTAGGCGAGTCTAAGCACTGGATTGACGACACAAATCCATCCGAGGTTAGAATTCAAGGGAACAGGCCCGGTGATTAGGTCGGTATAGCCTATCATTCCCGGAACGATGCTGAGGTCCGCCGTTTTTCCGTCTCGGCAAGGAGCGCGCCTCAGATCGTCGAAGAACGCTCCTTGGACAAGCCTCCCCGTTGAGTCGAACTCGGTTCCAGAAGGTGCCGTCGCACACTGTGTGGCACTCATCGAGATTCGACAGCCAGTTTCCAGAAATGGGGAACCAAGCGTATTGTGCCGAGCGATATTGATCGCGATCGGGAGAGTGCCGCGGTGAGCGACCGTCAGCGCGCTGTAGTACGCCGCGTGTCCGCTTCTGACGATATCGATTTTTTGAAAGGTGAGCGGCATGCGTTCATCAGGCCCAATGAGAGAAAAACGCGCATACGCGGCTTCTCCACCATCGATTGAGCCCGATCCCGTGAGATTCCAGCGCTCTTGCGCCGTCCATCCGTGGGCGGGAATCGATGCCCCATCGACGACACAGTCGGGGCCAAAATTCGGCGCACAGGGAAAATCGCCCGCGATACCTGAAAGAAGCCTACCTTTCCAATATCCAGCGTGAAGCTCTGTACTCCATGGTGTATCAAAATTCATACGGAATTGGGGAATCCAATGCGCGTTCACTGCCCCTCTCTCTCGGCGAAGGCTGAATTCCGGCACCATTCCGCCCACATCATCGATCACGATACGCACGCTCCGATTGCTTAGGACAACCGCATTCCGTCCTAAATACCGTATTCTCTCGATTTTCGCGTCATTCATGGGTGAGCTCCGTTATTGATATCCGCGCTAAGCCTCAGGCAGCGGGGCCAAAGTGCTTGAGCATGACAAGATTTTCCACCTCGCTCGCGTTCGTGATGGTCACTCCGGCGCGCGCTGAACCGGCGGTAACGAAAATCTCGTCGTGCGTCATCTGTCCAAAACGTATCTGCGATGGCGATTCGATATCGAGTGATCCGATACGTCCGTGTCCCTGGATAACGATAGCGCCGTAGGGGCCGCTGTCCGCGATGCGCACGGTTCGTCCTGGCAGCACAGTCAGCTCTTTCGCTGAAAAATATTCGCTTTTGTACACGATGTCGCACTCTTCGTAGCCTTCCGCGCGCATTTCCTCGTAGGGGCGCAGCGGTTTAGGCTGCATGAAGCGGTGTTCAAAGAAGAGAGGATCGACATTGAGTTCCCAATCGAGAAGCTGAATGTAGTAGTCGAGGTCATTCTTCTTTGCTTCTGGAATGTCCTTCTGGAGAAGCTCGATTGGATTGTAGCTGTGCCACACGATATTCTGAAACATTGAGAACACATCGGACGAGCGTTGAGGTTCGTAGGTGAGGAGCGAACCGGGAGCGTGCAGTACACCGGGGGGCACATCCCAGCCGGTATCGAGTTGCAGGGTATATGCTCTCGAGAGCGCGAGAATATTGTTGTCGCGCTTCTCCCACACCGAGAGGCACTCCTTGATTTGTTCCCTTTTCGTTCCGGGATTGAGGCCGAAAAACGTGTAGGGAAACCATCCTCCGTGAATGTTGAGCTGGCGTGGGAAGAAATATGCTTCAGGTTTGCCCTTTTGACCGATGTGGGCCGCCATGGCGTCGGTGTGATGGATGTGGTGGGCGAGGGGCTCCTGATTGTCGAAAAATTTAGCGAAGGCTTGCCAGCCACCATGCTTCCGCATGATGTCTGGACCAAGTATGTCCGCGCCCGCGAGTTCGATCGCGTCTCGGAGGAGCACTCGCTCATCCTTTCCCGCGTGAATGAAGGATAGACCTTCGAATTCGGTGGTCAGCGGACCATTGTCGGCCTTCACCGTAGACGCGAACCAGCGCTCATCGATCCCACCTCGATTGGCGCCATACGCGTAGTAATCGTCCGGGTGGAGCTTGAGCCGCTTACCTGGAATGCAGAACGAGCGCGGAACCCACGCTGGTTCGAGCCGTAGAATTCCTCTGCCATTCTCAAGCGCTTTCTCGATAGCAAGTACATTTCGGTTCACGGCAGCCTCCTCGACATTGATTATAGCAGCGTGAGGGTTAAAAGCCAGAGGAGTATCGTGGGCGTCACGGATAAAAGCTCGACAATAGAGTGTTGGAAATGTAATTAATTCTTAATAGAGAAAAGAAAAAACTGGAGGTGGGGGGAATCGAACCCCCGTCCCCGAGCGTGCAATGCGCGCGTCTACAGGTTTATCCGGTCGGTATATTGTCGGGGGTCGGGAGGCTGGCCGGCACGCGAGCGACCCCGTATTCCGGTGTGATTTCCCCAAAAACCTCCGGACCGGCTCTCGGGTGAGTTCCCGCTAGGTTACAGACTGCCGCGGCGTTGGGAACAGGCCGCCGCAGTGTCCGTCGTCCGCTACTTACGCAGCGAGGGCGAGAGCGCCGTTGTTGTTGGCACTTAAAAGTTTTGCCACTTTGAGGAGGGTAGCCACTCCACCTGCAACGCACACCACGAACCGCACAGGTCGAAACCAGTGCACCCCCATGGTGGTATCCAGACGAGAAAATACGTCAATTCCAGGCAAAAATCAAGCGCCGACCTGTGGAGGCCGCGCATCGCTGAGTCTGCCGCGCATCGCTGAGCCTGCAACGCGGTAGATGCGGTGGTGCGCTCGCGGCCCAATTTGCCGCGGGTGTGGCGCACGGTCGCGGTGTCAGTTCCCCAGCGCTTCGTCGGCGACTGCCTCGTCAATGATGCCGCCGCCAAGCACGAGGCCACCGTCGGAGTACAGCACGGCGGACTGGCCCGGAGCGACCGCGCGCTGCGGAACCTCAAAGCGCACGCGGGCGGTGCCGGCTTTATCGATTTCGACGGTGGCGCGCGCCGGTGTGTGATTCTGCCGGATTTTCACGCCGCAGACGAATGGCGTACGGGCCATATCAGGATTCTGCAGCCTGAAGGAGCGCGAGACGAGTCCCGAGGAAAAAAGTCCCTTGCCGGGGCCGACTATGATGCGATTTTGTTTCGCGTCGAGCGCGAGCACATACACCGGGTCCGCTCCGAGCGAGACGCCGAGGCCGCGCCGCTGGCCAATAGTGTAGAAAGGGAGCCCTCGGTGTCGCCCGAGCACATTGCCCTTCACATCCACAATATCGCCCGGTTCCGGATGAGCGTTCTCGAAGAGCGGCGCATAGTCGCCCCCACCCACAAAGTCCTGGCTCTCTGGCTTCTCGGCTACCTCGAGTCCATGCGCGCGCGCTGCGTTCCTCGTTTCTTCTTTGGTCATCTCGCCGAGGGGGAAGAGAATTCCTTCAAGCCGCGCAGAGTCGAGCCCATACAGGAAGTAGCTCTGATCCTTCGCGCTGTCGCGCGCGACTCTGAGATAGCGAGTCCCATCCACGAGCGCTGATCGAACGTAGTGGCCTGTGGCAAAGAAATCGAACTTAATCCCAGCCTCGCGCGCCTTGTCGATGAGAAAGCCGAACTTTAGCTCGCGATTGCAGATTATGCAGGGATTGGGCGTGCGCCCCACGAGATACTCGTGCCTGAAATATTCGATGACGCGATGCTCGTACTCTTCGGTGAGGTCTATGACATGGTAAGGAATCTCAAGTTGCGCGCAGAGACGCTCGCACGCCGCGATATCTTCTTCTTCGCCGGGGCCGAAGCATGCGTGCTTAAGGTCCTCCTGGATTTTGTAGGCGCCTTTCCATATTTTCATGGTCAGACCGATAACACTGTAGCCCCGCTCTTTAAGGAGGCTTGCGGCGAGCGAAGAATCAACGCCGCCAGAGAGTCCGACCGCGACAGTAATATTGCTCATATCGCTGCGCACTTTACTATAAAAAAATGATTTATTCCAGCGCGAGAATCGTAGCGAATCGAGCGCGCGCGAGGAGCGTTGACTTTAGAGCATTCTTGTCGCATGCCACCTCCTCAGGGTAGAGTGATGCCATGCAGGACGTATTCATAGGTTTTACTTCAATCACCTGGAAAATGCTGGTTATGTACGGCATCGGCGGAATCCTCATCTGGCTTGCCATTAAAAAAGAGTATGAGCCAATGCTGCTCTTGCCGATCGGGTTCGGGGCGATTCTCGTCAATCTTCCCCTCGCGATCGCGTGGGAGCATGAGGGCGTACCGGGGTTCCTGAAGATTCTCTACGATTCGGGTATCGCGAACGAACTCTTTCCGCTCCTCATCTTTATCGCGGTGGGGGCGATGATCGACTTTGGCCCTCTCTTTCGAAATCCTCTGATGATTTTCTTCGGCGCCGCGGCGCAGTTCGGCATTTTTGCTACGATGATCGTCGCGACACTCCTTGGTTTCGACCTTAAGACCGCGGCATCCATCGGAATCATCGGCGCCGCGGATGGCCCCACAGCGATCTATGTCGCCAATAAATTCGCGAGGGACTATCTCGCGCCCATCTCGGTCGCGGCGTACTCCTACATGTCGCTTGTGCCCATCATCCAGCCGCCGGTGATCAAGCTCTTGACCACAAAGCAGGAGCGGCGCATTCACATGCCGCTGCATGAGAAACAGTCGCCAAAGTGGCTTAAAATTCTGTTTCCCATCATCGTTACCATGACCGCGGGCTTTGTGGCCCCCATTTCAGTTCCACTCGTCGGCTCGTTGATGTTCGGCAATCTGCTCCGCGAGTCGGGCGTCGTTGAGCGGCTCTCGCAGGTGGCGCAGAATGAACTTGCGTACCTCGTCACCTTGCTTCTCGGAATCTCGATCGGAGGATCGATGTCCGCCGAGAAATTTCTCAATCTCGACACGCTCCTCATTCTTGCGATGGGACTTGTCGCATTCATTTTCGATACGGCAGGCGGTGTGCTCTTCGCGAAGCTCATCAACCTCTTTTTGCCGCATGAGCGCAAGATGAACCCGATGATCGGAGCCTGCGGTATCTCAGCATTCCCTATGAGCGCGCGCGTAATTCAAAAGATGGCTAACGAAGAAGAGCGGGGCAACATCATCCTCATGCAGGCGATCGGCGCGAATGTCTCGGGCCAGCTTGGCTCGATCATCGCGGGCGGCCTCGTGCTCGCCCTCGTGCCGCTCTTGGCGAAATAAGGAGCACTGACATGGACTATTTTATCGAAACACTGAGGGGTATGGGCGCCACCATGCAGGCGCTCGCCGTTTCGGCAGGCGGACTCATCGGCGTGTTCGCGACGCTTGGTTTTTTCTTTATCCTGATCGCCGCCGCCGACAAGTTGGGTAAAAAATAAAAAAAAGAACCGCCCGCGCGGCGGTTCAGCCGCGGCCCGGCATGTGGTCGGCGCCGCCTGGATCGCGCTCGTCGCGATCGGGGCTGCCGCGGGCGTATTCGCCGTAGCAGGCGCACCCATCGCACGTCTCGTGCTGGGCGGGAGCTACGGCAGTGAC
>JAKALZ010000031.1 GCA_021813065.1 bacterium | reverse complement strand
TCGATGAGGATGGGTGCACCCTGTGCATCGACGCAGCGCTCCACAGGCATGTTGTACCAGTCGTTCTCGGGATAGGTTTCCTGCTGATACCCATCCGCGTTGAGGTATTGCTTGAAGTACCCCTGTCGGTAGAGGAGCCCCACGCCCACGAGCGGAAGTCCGAGGTCGCTTACGGTCTTCATGTGGTCGCCGGAGAGGACGCCGAGGCCGCCCGAATACGTGGGCAGCGATACATCGAGCCCGTACTCCATCGAGAAATAGGCGATCACTCTGTCGTGGGGACCTCGATACCAAGGTTTATTCTTTAAATAGCGTTGAAAGCGGGCGTAAACCTCATCGAGGTCAGAGAGAAATGAGGGATCGGAGTTCAGCTGATCGATGGTCTCTTGGCTCAGCATGCCCAGCATCTTAACCGGATTCTGCCCAGATGCCGCCCAAAGGTCGCTGTCGATTCTGATAAAGAGCGATACGGCGTCGAAATTCCACGAGAGCCAGAGATTTCTAGCGAGCGTGTCAAGCCGCGCGAGGCGTCCCTTCAGGCTTGGTTTAATGGTATGCGATACTATTTTCATTTCAAGTTACCTCACTGACATTTATATGCGATCGTCGGCCGGGCGGTTTCAGGAATCCGTGCCGGACTCTTTCTCGCTGGAGAACAGCCTGTCGATGAATCGCTTCACGATACCACCATTCTCCTGCGCGCTGCCATCCTTTGACGATTCGTTCTGCTCTGGCGGAAGCGATGGCGCCGAGGACGCTGGTGCGCGAGGCTGTGGCGCGGGCTGCGCTTCCACAGGTTTCGCAACAACCTGCCGATCTGGTTGGTCGCCGCGCTGAGTCGATTTCGCGGAATTTTTGCCCTTCCCGCGTTCTCCCTGTTTTTCACCTTGCCCTGATGCTGGTGTTTTCAGAATGTCCTTATATTTATTGCGGAAAAACGCGAGGCGCTCTTCGGTGCTCATTGAGTAGAGCGAGGCGTTGGCCTTCTCTCCGGAATTCTGACGCTCTGGGCGCCGCGATTCGTCGCGCCGCCTTTTAAACTGATCATCGCGCGGACGCGCGTCGCGAGAATTGTTCTCTTGACGCGGTTTTCTCGTATCCGAGAAAGAATCGGCGCGCTGCTCTCGCGCTCCCCGGCGATCGCCATGTCCGCGTTGATCTCGGCGCTCACGATCAAAGCTCCGCCGCTCGTCTCCACCGCCGCGCGGACCGCTAGACCACCCCTCCTCCTCGCGGCGTGGCCGCTCGAGTTCGAGACGTACGCCCTCGCTCGCGTCCGGACAGGCGAGCATCTCAGCGCTCGGATCTAGCGGTTCGAATTTAGTGCCGAACCGTGAAGTGATAGCGGAAAGTCCGACTTCGTAGCGCTCGCAGGCGAGGCCTACCATCTCGGCGGATTTCGCGCGCATGACGCGAACGCGTTCGAGGTAGACATCCGCGTCAAGTGGAATATCGAAGTGGATTCCGGCCAGCGCGAGCTCGTTCGGAAGCGCTTCGAGGTTATCGTTAGAAATGCAGAGAACGAGGGGACTGCCCTTGTCGACAGTCGCATTCGCGATTGCATTCGCAGTCGTACTTGGTGTCGCGCTCACGCCCGTGGCCGTCTCTTCTGAGCTCTTGTTCTGAAGCGCGGCGAATCGCGAGAAAATCGCGCTGTTGATCTGTTTTGGAGCCGCGGAAGAAATATGCTCCGCTGAGATGCCGTTGAGTTTGAGTCGCGCCTCGACCTCGCGCGAGGTCTGGCGGAGGTTGCAGAATACCGCCAGAGCGGCATGCCCCTGTCGAGCCCTCTCCTGGATGAGCCAGAGCAAGACCTGGAATTTCCGATCCGAGGCCACTCGGTACACTGAGGTCGATATCGCGTCGAGCGCGGCTTGCGCCTTCTTGAGCACCACTGTCGTGGGGTTGTTCGCAAAATCGATCGCGAGGTTCTTGGTTCGTATTCCCACATGCGTGGCGAAGAGCAGCGTTCGACGCTCCCAGGGCGGCAGCAGGCAGCTCCATATCTTTCGTTGCACCTCTGTTGGCTGTTCGCTCAGCGTATCGGCGCCCTCGATCGCGATACACGTAAACTCCCTCGTTCCAAGGCGCTCATCCTGAGCCGCCTCGATGAACGTCTCGGAGGTCATTGCCACGATGCGCGCGTCTCGAATCTTCGCGTCGAGACTGCTCAGCTCCGAGGCAGACTCAAGAACGACGCACCCCATGCTCTCTTCGGTAAAAAGCTTCTTAAGCGCCTCGAGCACCTCGCGGTGCCCCGCGAGAACCAAGGCGCGCGCGGGCAAACTCGCCGATCCCTGACCCGCCACCGGCGCGGGAGCTTCCCTCAGATATTTTTCGATCAGCGCGGCGATGAGCGGCGCCCTGTACTCAGGGCTCTCGTCGCTCACAAGAATATCCTTGCCTTCACGAAAAAACGCGTCGCCGACAAGGTTCGCGAACGAAATAAGAATTTGATCCTCTGCGTACCCTGTACGCTTCAAGAATCCGTCCATGATCAATCCTTCCCTATAGTATGAAATATCCAATGTGCCCTAAGGCAACTTTTCGTCCTTCAAATGAGGAACTCATCATAATAGATAATCGGCATCTGTGGAATAGAAGGAAATCTATAGCCAAAATATCGATAATGTTGTATCATAATGCACTGTTTCAGAATCTTGAAATAATGGGGTCACACAAAATGGCAACAAAGAAAATTCTCATTCTCGGCGGCGGCTATGGAGGAGTCTGGGCTGGGAAGATTCTCGAAAAACATTTCCGCAAGCGGGATGATATCGAGATTACGCTTGTCGACAAGCGCCCTTTCCACACTCTCATGACCGAGTTGCACGAAGTCGCGGGCTGGAGAACAGAGCCTGAATCCGTGCAAGTGCTTTTTAAAAAGATCTTCGGCGCAAAGAAGATCGATATCGCGCTCGATACCATTGAAAGCGTCGACTTCGAGGGGAAGAAGGCGACGGGAGCGACGCGAACCTACGATTTCGACTACATTGTGCTCGGTCTTGGCGCCGAGCCTGAATTCTTCGGCATACCGGGCGTCGCGGAGAACTCCTTCACCCTCTGGTCGTTCGAAGACGCGATGAAGGTGCGCCGCCACGTCGAAGAGAAGTTCTACCAAGCTTCTCTCGAAACGAACGTTGAGAAGCGCAAAAAGCTCCTGACCTTCGTAGTCGCGGGCGCGGGCTTTACCGGCATCGAAATGATCGGCGAGCTCCTCGACTACCGCGACGTGATGTGCCGCAAATACTTCCTCAACCCGCAGGAAGTCCGCATCCTCAACATCGAGGCTCTTCCCTCGATTCTCCCGATCCTTGAAGAGCCTCTGCGTGCCAAGGCTGAAGCTTACCTGCAGAAGCGCCGCTGCGAAGTCATGCTCAATTCGGCCATCATCGGCGCCCAACCCGGCAAGGTGCTCCTCAAGAGCGGCGACATCGTCGAGACCGACACTTTCATCTGGACTTGCGGCGTCAAGGGCTCGAGCTTCGCCGGACAGCTCGGTCTGCCCATGGGCAAGCGCAACCGACTCGACGTCGACATGGAACTCAAGTCGACCAAGTACCCGAACGTCTACGTGGTCGGCGATATTTCCGGCCTTATTTTCGAGGGCAAGCCCCTTGCGCAGATCGTCGAGACCGCGCACTTCACCGCGGAAGCCGTCGCGCACAATATCATCTCCGACATCGACGGTGGCGAGCGCCACCAGTTCAAACCGAACTACCACGGTTTTATGATTTCGATCGGGAGCCACTTCGGCGTTTCGAACGCGGGCGGCATGAAGACATCAGGGTTCTTTGCCCTCGTAGTCAAACATCTCATCAACGTGTACTACCTGCTGAATATCGCGGGCATCAACCAGATTTGGGAGTATCTCAGGCACGAGTTCCTCGACATGAAGGGCAGGCGCTCTATCATCGGCGACTTCGCGTCGTACAAGGTCCGCCCCTACTGGCCGCTCCTTCTCAGGATGTGGCTAGGGCTCATGTGGGTATTCGAGGGCATCAACAAGATCGGCGAGGGTTGGCTCAAATTCGGGTCTGGCTCGCAGTCCGGATGGATGTTCTCGCCAGGCGTGGTGCAGGCAGGCGTAAAAGTCGCTGAAGCGACGAGCGGCGCGAGCGCGTTGCAGAGTACGGGCGCAGCGGCGGCAACCGCGGCGCAGGCCGCGGCTCCAGCCGTGGTAGCGACCAGCGCGGCGAGCGCTGTCGCGGGGGCAGCGGCCCCTGCAGCGACCACCGGCGGTACCGATGCGGCCACCCAGACCTTCAAGGCTGTCTGGGACCTCACAAAACCGATCTTCGATCCGAACTCCGGCATCGTCACATGGTTCCGCCACACCTTCATGGACGGCATCTTCGCGCATCTGCCCTTCACGCTCTTCCAGACGATGATCGTCGTCATGGAAATCGCGATCGGCCTCGCGATCTTCGGTGGCTGTTTTACATGGCTCGCCGCGGCAGCGAGCATCGTGATGTGCATCGTGTTTACCATGTCGGGCATGTTCGCATGGAACCAGCTCTGGTTCGCGTTCGCGGCGATTCTGATGCTCGGCGGCCTCGGTCGATCCTTCGGCATCGACTACTGGCTCGTTCCGGCCATAAAGCGCTGGTGGAACGGCACAAAGTTCGCCCGCAAGTGGCACTTCTACGCGGAAGACCCGACAAAATGACAGCGACTGCGCAATTCATCGTATAAATGTATACTGATCGCGGTGGAAGCGGCTCGAGAGACCGCTCCGCCGCTTTTTTATGGAAGCATCATGACACAGTATTGGAAGGATTTCCCCGATATCGCCGATTTTCTGGGGAATGTCGAAACCCTCATCTTGAACTTGCTCGATCGAAACGCTTTTCCGCTTAAAAGGGAACTAGGCGAGCTCGTCGAATCGGGTGGAAAAATGCTGCGGCCCGCGCTCGTGTATGTCGGGGCTGAGTTCGGACTCAACCGCGCGCAGAAGCTTTGGACCAAAAAGCAGAAAGAAAAAATGATACATATCGCGGCGGCAATCGAACTCCTGCACACCGCCACGCTCATCCACGATGATATTCTCGATAGAGCATCGAGCAGACGAGGAATTCCGACCCTGCATACCCGGCTTGGCTCAACCAACGCGATTCTCGCCGGCGATTGGCTCTTCTCTCGAACCTACAGAATCATCGCGCAGTACATGCATCCGAGCCGAGCGGTGCTGCTCTCGGATTTCGTCAGCGCGATCTGCAAAGCCGAAATCAACCAAGACCTCACCAAATTCAGCTTCACCTCAAGTCGCCGCAGATACCTTCAGACAATCGCGGGCAAAACCGCCGCCCTTTTTTCGCTCGCGCTCCACATTGGCGCTTCTGAGAGCGGTTGCTCAGTGCCGTACACCCAGGCGCTCAGGCGCACCGGCTACAACCTCGGCATGGCATTTCAGATTATCGACGATATTCTCGACTATGAATCCAGCGTGGAAGAACTCAAGAAACCGGTCGGCAACGACCTTCGTGAGGGACTCTGCACTCTCCCGCTCATTTATGCCCTGCAAGAAGATGGAGCGCGCATTAAAACCTTGCTCGCCAAGATCCAGACAGCTCCTGAATCTGTCGAGCGCGGACTTGCCCTCGTGATGAAGACTCACGCAATCGACCGGGCGCGCGCGGACGCGGCCCACTACACGCGGCTCGCGCACGCGGAGATCAGCAAGCTTCCGAACGGTGCGCCCAAAAGCGACCTTGAGCGCATCGTCAACCAGCTGCTCGTGCGGAAGTACTAAAAAAAGGCGCGCCCCTCACAAGGACGCGCATTTCCCTTGAGTAAGCGCGGTACACCGCAACCCGCGCTCAACTTATTTGATTCATCGCTCAACTCACCCTCACCATAACCTTTCCATAATGATCCTTTGTCTCCAAGAAACGGTGCGCATCGGCGATTGAATCGAGACTGAAGCTCTCAGGATAGATAATCGGGCGCACGAGCCCATCGTCGACGAGGCGCGTGATCGACGCGAGATCTTGCCCCACGAGCTCACGCCCCTTTCCTGTGAGGATCGGCAGCAGACTAAACACCACATAGAGATTGAGCCCCTTGGAGTGCATCAAGCTGAGATCGACCGTCGCGCGTGCCGCGATCGTGACAATATCGCCGCCATTTCGCGCCGCTTGAAAAGATTTCGGAAGATTCGCGCCGCCCGCTGAATCGAACACGACATCGAAACCCGCCCCGCCCGTGATGCGCGAAATGTACTGCTTCACTTCCTCTTGATCATAGCGGATAGTCCAGTCTGCCCCCGAAGACGCGGCTATCGCGATTTTCTCCTCAGTTGAAACGCTCGCCGCAACCTGAGCTCCGAATGCTTTTGCCATCTGCACCGCGATATGTCCGACACCGCCCGCGCCGCCCTGCACGAGTACGAGCTGGCCCGGGCGCACCTTAATTTTCCGCTGTAGCCCCTGGTACGCGGTAAGCGCGACAACAGGCAGGGTCGCTGCCTGATCGAGCGGGAGCGACCGGGGTGCGTGCGCGAGAAGCCGAGCGTCGCAGGCCGTGTACTCGGCAAGCGCACCCCCTTCTCCGCCTGTCCAACCTACAAAGCCATAGACCTCATCACCCTCTCTCAAATGGCGCACATCGGCACCGACCTCAGCGATTGTCCCCGAAAGATCGCCGTGCAGCACCGCGGGAAATGGTGGTACAATCGCCACCGCGCCCGAGCGCACCTTGCAGTCGATCGGGTTGACAGATGTTGCCTTCACTTTCACCAGCACCTGATGCGGAAGAAGTGCCGGCACTGGCAGCTCCGCCTGTTCAAAGACCTCGGGACCACCCGTTCGGCGAATCACCATCGCGTTCATCGTAGAAGCCATACGCACCTCCAAGAAACTATTTCCATCGGGATTTTTACCTCGGACTGCGCTCCATTGCGAGCCAGGCTCAGAATGTCACCGAAAAACGGCTGTAGAAGCCTCGCGGACGCTCATCAGTCTTCAACACTTTATCGACACGTGCCGCCGAGGGACCAATCTGAAGCCACGAGTAGAAGCTCTCGAGCTCCTCAGACTTGCCTTCAGCCCACACCTCCACATCACCTTCGTCGGTATTGCGCACCCAGCCGGTAAGCCCCAAGCGCTCAGCGCGGAGAACCGCTGACACGCGAAATCCGACCCCCTGCACTTCACCCTTTACCACCGCATGAAATGCCCACATTCGGCGCTCCACTATCGCGATACCTCAATCTTAAGAATACTACTAAAGCGAACGTAAAGCGAACGCTCAGGGAATGCCAATGAACGCCACCTGCCGCGCCATGGCAAAATATCTGACCGATTTTGTCATATATCTCTTAAGATGCTGTAGAAAACTTAATCATTTTTCTATATATTTAAAATAGTAAATAATACGGAGCGATTTGATGCCAGAACATAAAACATTTGCGCTGAAGGGGATGACCTGTGCGGCCTGCGTCGCCGCGAACGAGCGCGCGGTCGGCAAAATCAAGGGCATCGCCAGAGTATCGGTGAACCTCGCGACTGAGCGGATGGATGTCGACTTCGATCCTTCCGAGACGAGTGTCGATAAGATTGAAGCCGCCGTGAAGAAAGCTGGCTACGAGGCAGAACTTTTAGAGAAGCCGGCGTCCGCGCCACTCCCCACTTATGAGGCCTATGGCTGGAAGCGCTTCACGGTTTCCGCTGTCTTCACTGGCATTCTGCTCTACATCGCGATGGGAACAATGGTGGGCGCGCCTATTCCCGGTTTTATGGACCACCGCGCGCATCCCTTGACCTTCGCCCTGATTCAGCTTGTCCTCCTCATCCCTATTATCGTGGCGGGCAAATCGTTCTATGTCCACGGCTTCAAGTCCCTCCTCAACCTGTCCCCCAACATGGATAGCCTCATCGCGATCGGCACGAGCTCCGCGATTCTCTATAGCCTCTATTCAATTTCGAGGATTATTGGCGGTATCCCTGAGGCAAGCATGCAGCTCTACTTCGAGACCGCGGGCACCATCATTACCCTCATCATGCTCGGAAAAAACCTCGAGTCGAGCTCCAAGCGCCGTACCTCCGAGGCTGTGCGCAAACTCATGAAGCTACGCCCCGCCACCGCGACCATTCTCGACGGCGATGTTGAGCGAAAAGTGCCTATCGACGCTGTCGCACCACGAGACAGGCTTCTCGTGCGCGCCGGCGAGCGCATTCCGGTGGATGGCAGAGTTCAGAGCGGCATTTCGAGCGTCGATGAGTCGATGCTCACCGGTGAGAGCATCCCCGTCGAGAAAGCGGGCGATGCGCCGCTCTACAGTGGCACGATGAACCTCAACGGTTCGCTTGTGATGATCGCGGAGAAAGTCGGCGAAGAGACTACCCTCGCGAAGATCATCCATCTCGTCGAGGAGGCGCAGAGCACCAAAGCGCCAATCGCGCGTCTCGCGGACCAGGTCTCAGCGATCTTCGTGCCCACCGTCATGGGCATCGCGCTTGTGACCGCCTTCGCATGGATTATCGCTGGCCACGCCATCGCCTTCGCGCTCACCGTGTTCGTCTCAGTCCTGACCATCGCCTGCCCCTGCGCCCTCGGCCTCGCCACTCCCACCGCGGTGATGGTAGGCACGGGCAAGGCGGCCGAACTCGGCGTGCTCATCAAATCCGGTGAGGCTCTTGAAACTGTTCATAAAGTGAACACCGTTCTCTTCGATAAAACAGGTACCATCACGAAGGGCAAGCCTGAACTCACCGATGTCACCGCGCTCCCCGGCCACAGCTCCGACGAAGTGCTCAGTTTTGCGGCGATGGCGGAAGTCATGTCCGGCCACCCGTTGGCCGACGCGGTCGTGGCGGGCGCGCGAGCGCGCGGCATCAGCCTCTCGCTCCCCGACAGCGTCAAAACAATCCCCGGCAAAGGCATCATCGCCGAAAATCCTTCGGTTGCCGTCGGCAATGCCGCGCTCGCCGAATCTTTCGGCGCTCCGATCTCGGAGCGCGCGCCCGACCTTCTCGAGGAGGCGCGGCGCCTCGCCGTGCAGGGGAAAACTCCTATGTACGTTTTCCACGACGGCGAACCGATCGGACTCCTGGCGGTGGCGGATCAGGCCCGCCCGGAATCGAAGGCCGAAGTCGCGGCCCTCAAGAAACTCGGCATCGAAGTCGCGATGGTGACCGGCGACAGCCGGACCACCGCCGACGCGATCGCCACCCAGGTTGGCATCACCGAGGTCTACGCTGAAGTGTTGCCCTCCGAAAAGGCCTCAATTGTCAAGCGCATTCAGGCTTCGGGCAAAAAAATCGCAATGGTCGGCGACGGCATCAACGACGCGCCCGCCCTCGCGCAGGCTGACGTAGGAATCGCGGTCGCCGCCGGCACCGATATCGCCATGGAGAGCGCTGACATCGTGCTCATGCACAACAATATCTGCGATGTCTCCACAGCGATTCACCTCTCGCGCCAGGTGATCAAGAATATCAAGCAGAACCTGTTCTGGGCCTTTGGGTACAACGTGCTCGGCATCCCCATCGCGGCAGGGATTCTCTACATTTTCGGCGGCCCGCTCCTCTCGCCTATGTTCGCCGCCGCGGCGATGTCGCTGAGCTCGGTCTCTGTCGTGACAAACGCCTTGAGGTTGAAAGGGTACCGCAAACCCGAGGGGACCTGCGCGTAAACTACTTTTGCGTAAACTACTTTTGCCGCATCCTTGGAAAAGACATATAATATAAATAAGGAAGGATTTATTTCTTTCCATCGACTATCAAGACGAGCGATTTCTGAGAATATTGCATATAAGGAGAATACTAACATGAGAAAGCTGATAAAGATTGAGGGCATGAGCTGTGGCCACTGCGTGATGCACGTTCAGTCGGCGCTTGAGGATGTGCCCGGCGTAAAATCAGCCAAAGTCGACCTCCTCGAGCGGCAGGCACTTGTCGATGGCGAAGCGCTCGACGATCAAGCCCTTCGCGCCGCGGTCTCTGACGCGGGATATCGCGTGGTGCAGATCATCCCATAACAAATAAAAAGGCTGCCTACAACCACGGCAGCCTTTTTATTCTTTGCACTTCAACGCGACGGAAAAAACCGCGCTCCCATCAGTTCGATTCACATTTCATTTTTTCAGTGTGGCACATCTTTGAGCCGAATAAGCTCAGAATTTGAGTTCTCCCCCTCGGCGCTCTTCAACTCTTCGAGGAGTTCCTTTGCCCGACGCGAAAGCCGCGAGGGTACCTTCACAAACACCTTAATGTAGAGATCTCCGCGCCGGTTACCCGATGACGGCACACCCTCCTCGCGAACGCGCAAGAGTTTGCCGTTTTGAGTTCCCGCCGGAATCTGCACTGATATCTTGTGCTCATCCAGGGTGGTGATGATCACCTCTCCGCCGAGCGCCGCGGTTACGAAATCGACGTACACCGCGCAGTACAGATCGTCGTCCTGTCGCTCGAACACCTCGTGCGGACGCACATGAATAAACACGTGGAGGTCGCCGGGCGGACCGCCATTCGGGCCAGCGTTTCCTTGACCGGGCACCGTGACGCGCTTTCCATCTTCCACACCAGCGGGAATGGTGACGCGAATCTTCTGTTTCTTCTTGGTGAGCCCGCTGCCACCGCATTCCGGGCATGGATTCTCAATCACCGTGCCTTCGCCGTGACAGACAGGGCATGGCTGGGAAATCGCGAAGAATCTCGAGCTCCGGCGCACTTGCCCCGTGCCTTTGCACATCGAGCACACTTTGCGGCCCTGGCTGTCGCGCGATCCAGTTCCTCCGCAGGTCTTGCAAATATCATCGCGGCTATACGATATCTCTATCGTTGTTCCGAATATCGCCTTTTCGAAGGGCAGCTCGATATCATAGCGCAGGTTTGCCCCGCGATTGACGCGAGCGCCACCGCGCTGCTGATTGGTATCACCAAAGATCGAACCGAAGATCGATGAAAAATCGCCGAATCCGCTAAAAAGATCCTCAAAGTCGTGGAATACATTCGAGTAATCCTGCTGGGAACCGCCACCCATTCCCTCAACGCCAGCGAATCCAAACTGATCGTATGCTTGGCGCTTTTGGTCATCGCCCAAAATCTCATACGCTTCGGTGGCTTCCTTGAACTTCTCTTCCGATGCTTTATCGCCCGGATTTTTATCGGGATGATATTGAATCGCGAGTCGTCGATACGCTTTTTTTATTTCGTCTTTCGTGGCGGTTTTGGGTACACCGAGCACTTCGTAATAATCACGTTTAGCCACTGCCGACCATCCTCTCAATGGGCGATGAGGCGGCCGAACCAGGGTTCAGCCGCCTCATCCACCTGAATTTGCTTATTTATCGTCGTCGACGACTTTGTAGTCGACATCGTCGGCATTCTGTGTCTTGTCGCTCGAATCACCAGAGGAGCTCTGGCTGCCACCGCTGGAGGTGTCGCCAGAATTGCCCGCCGCCTGACCGCCCTGAGACGCTGAAGCCTGCTTGTAAAGCTCCTCAGAGAGCTTGTAGGAGGCCTGCTTGAGCGCTTCGGTTTTCTGCTTGATGACTTCGGTGTCTTTGCTTTCCATCGCCGACTTGAGATCTTTGATGGCACTCTCGACCGCCGATTTCTCGGTAGCGCCGATCTTATCGCCCACATCCTTGAGCGACTTCTCGGTGGTGTAGATCAGCGAGTCCGCTTCGTTGCGCGCGTCGATGCGCTCGCGCTCGCGCTTGTCTTCTTCCGCGTGAGCC
>JAKALZ010000030.1 GCA_021813065.1 bacterium | reverse complement strand
CTCCCGCGCCCGCGATAATGGCGAGGAAGGTCGTCTCGTACAAAATCATGCCGCGCACCACCCTTCGTTTCGCTCCAATCGCCCTAAGCGTGCCGATTTCGTACAGACGCTCATTCACCGAGATGATGAGCACATTCATCATGATCATCACGACGACGACCGCTACCACCGCCACGAGCAAATCGAAGGCGAGGCGGATCGTCACCGCGGTGCGAGCCACGGTACCCGCGCCGGCAACCCAGTTCTGCACGCGATCGCCGTCTCCGATTTGTTTCGCGTAGGCGGACAGATCGGAGAGGAGCTTATTCGCGTTGGCGCCCGGCCTGGCTCGAATGAGAAGAAATTGCCATGCGGGGATGAGGGTGACCGCGGCGGTTTGGGTCGCCGAAGCCTCTGGCACAGAAGCGGCCTTTTCGGCGGTGGTCGCGCTCGAAGCTGAAGTCTGTGTTCCCGTCGACGGCCCTGCCGCTCCCGCGCTCGAGAAAAGATTGTCGAATAGACTATTGGGATCGAAATTCGACACAAACGCGGCTTCTTGTCCGCTGAGCTTGGGCGCTCCGTCGCGGAGACTCGCAAAACCGAGAAGGTCGCGCATCGTATCAGCATCGACGAGAGTAATGCCCGCGAGTTGCTGGTTGCTCTGGTTGAACTTGATGACGCCCTTTACCGTCACCTCGCGGATGACAGTGCCCGCGGAATTGGCTAAAGCGGTCATAATTATCTTTGTGCCGGGCCGCACGGGCGTCGACGCGCTCTTGTTGAGCATCGCCAGCGTAGGCTCGGAGAGAAGCACCCACGGCCCTTCGCTGTCATTGGGCCACTCGCCGTTCACAAGGGTGACGTTGTCGGGGAAAAAGCCTCGGTAGTCGTTCGCGTCAACGCCAAAGCAGTACCCAGAGCCCAATTCAGTTTCTCCGATACCGAAAGAGACCTGGCCGCTGAGAATGGGCAGCGTTGCGGCAACATCTTTTCGCTTTGAGAGAAAATCCTGATACTTGTTGATGGCGGCGATGTGCGGCAGCACTTCTTCGCTGCCCGCGGTCTGGCCGAGCACCGTGGTCGGAAACTCTGTCGGGCCCGTCACCATGAGGTCGCCGGTGTAGCCCTGCACAAACATGCGCTGGAGACCGGAGAGCGCCGTATCGATGAGAGAATTCCCCAGAAAGAGAATGAGGATTCCCATGCCCATGATCATTCCGATGAGCAGAGATTTTCTTTTATGGAGGCCAAGGTTGCCCCATGCCAGACGAGCGGCGATCATAGGTTTTCCACTTCAGCTACGCGAGCCATGCGCGCCAAAGGCCTGTTTCTTCGCCGATCCTCAACAATTCTTCCATCTTTGAGGCGTATGATGTGGTCTGCCTCCTCGACGATGTCGGGGTCGTGGGTGCTGAATATGAAGGTCGTTCCGAATGTCTCGTTCATGTGATGCATGAGGCGGAGGATGCTCTCGCCAGTGGCCGAGTCGAGGTTTGCCGTAGGTTCGTCGGCGAGCACGATCGCGGGTTTCATGACGAGGGCGCGGGCGATGGCGATGCGCTGGCGCTGGCCTCCCGAAAGTTCGGCAGGTTTGTGCAGCATGCGGTCTTTGAGCCCGACACTCTCGACGAGAAAGTCTACCCAGTCTTTGCGGTCTGCCTTCCTGTCGCCCCCCTGATTGTCCAGAAGGAGCGGAAGCTCCACGTTCTCGCGGATATTGAGCACGGGAATCAAGTTGAAGGTCTGGAAAATGAAGCCGATCGACGTGTGGCGCAGTTCGGTGAGGCTGTCGTCGTCGAGGCCGCTTGTGTTCTTTCCGTGTACGATGACAGTGCCGGAAGTCGGTTTGTCGACGCAGCCGATGAGGTTGAGAATGGTTGTCTTTCCCGAACCGGAAGGCCCCGCGATGCTCACAAAGTCTCCCGCGTGAATATCGAGAGTGATATCCTTGAGCGCGTCCACTTCAACCGTATCGAGAAAGTAGACCTTCTTCACCTTTTCTAAGCTGATAATGACGTCGGACATGGCACTTCCTTTAGAAAATTTCACTATGAATCCTACTGTTCCGCACCTTCACATTCCATAGTATTGGCTTGAAAATAAAATGAATAATTATAACAGGCCTTGGACAATCGCCAGCCTGGGACTATACTCGAGCGCATGGCATACCGTGGTCTTCAGGATTATATCGCCCTCCTCGAATCGAAGAGCGAACTTGCGCGAATCACGGCCGAAGTCGATCCCGTCCTCGAACTTGGAGAGATCGCTGAACGCGTGATGCGGCGCGGAGGCCCCGCGCTTCTCTTCGAACGCGTGCGAGGATCGAAGTGGCCACTCCTCATCAACGCGTACGGTTCCGAGAGGAGAATGGCCTGGGCACTCGGGGCCGAGAGCCTCGACGCGAAAGCTGCCGAGATCGAATCGCTTATCTCCTGGGCATGGAGGCAGGTAAGGGATTTTTCACTCTTTTCAGCCCTGCCCGAGGCGCTGCCCAGACTTCCTGTCGCCCGTTCGCTCATGCCGAAAAAAGTGCGCCGGGCGCCCTGCCGCGAAATCACCGACGCCAACGGCTTCGACAGCCTGCCTGTCATCAAGTGTTGGCCCCAGGATGGCGGGCGCTTTCTCACGCTGCCTGTGGTATGCACCGTCGATCCCGAAACAAAAGCGCAGAATTGGGGCATGTACCGCATGCAAGTCTACGACGACCGAAGCGCGGGCATGCACTGGCACATCCACAAAGATGGAGCCCACTTTTTGCAGAAGTATAAAAAGGAAGGCCGCCGCATGCCGGTTGTCGTCGCCCTGGGCGGAGATCCCGCGGTTACCTACGCGTCCACCGCTCCGCTCCCTGAGGGCCTCTGGGAGGCGATGTTCGCGGGTTTCCTGCGCGGCAAAGCCACCGAAGTCGTCGAAATCGGCGAGACTGGCATACTCGCGCCTGCCGACGCTGAATTTATCCTCGAGGGCTACGTCGATCCAGAAGAGACAAGACTCGAAGGCCCCTTCGGCGACCACACGGGATTCTACTCCCTGCCTGACCAGTACCCAGCGTTTCATCTCGAACGGATGACCAGGCGCCTGAATCCTGTCTATCCCGCTACCATCGTCGGCATTCCCCCAAAAGAGGACTGCTACCTCGCCAAGGCCACCGAGCGCCTCTTCTTGCCGCTTCTCAAACAGCTCTGCCCTGAGATCAGCGACATCAACATGCCGCTTGAGGGAGTCTTTCACAACTGCGTGCTTGTATCGATCAAAAAGCGTTACCCGGGCCAAGCGCGCAAAGTCATGCACTTTCTCTGGGGCATGGGGCAGATGATGTACACCAAGATGATCGTGGTGGTCGACGACGACATCTCGGTGGGGGACCTCTCTATGGTGGCGTGGCGCACCTTCAGCAACATCGACGCGCGACGCGATCTCGAGTTTTCCGACGGTCCCCTCGATGCGCTCGATCACTCATCGCCGCAGCCTCGCTTCGGCACGCGCCTCGGCATCGACGCCACGCGCAAGTGGCCGGAAGAAGGGCATGCGCGCGAGTGGCCTGATCCTCTCGCGATGCCACCCGACATTGTCGAACTCGTCACGAGACGCTGGAGTGAGTATGGTATCGACTGAGCGCGCGCCGGTGCGCGGCCTCGCTTCTGCCGACTCGACGCCTAAGCCAGAGCGCGCGAATCCCGGCAGCGAGACTTCCCCGCGCGGCCCTTTCGCCGCCCTCCGTCGACTCAGCGCAATTGGCGACTCGGTGATGATTACGCACACTCTCTTCTCTCTTCCCTTTGTGGTGAGCGCGATTCTCCTCGAAACCGATGGGAGGCCTCCCTTCTGGAAGCTGTTCTGGATCGTCGTGGCAGCCTTCGGCGCGCGCAATGCCGCCAACGCCCTCAACCGCATCATCGATAAAGACATCGACGCGAAAAATCCTCGGACTGCTGGCCGCCACCTCCCCTCAGGGCGTCTCTCCGCGCGCGACCTGTGGATCTTCACCGCCGCGATGCTCGCGCTCCTCGTGCTCGGCGCCGCCATGCTCAATACGCTCTGTTTCATCCTCTTGCCCGTCGCGGGCGTTTTGCTCTTCGGCTACTCGTACACCAAGCGCTTCACCTGGCTTTCGCACTACTGGCTCGGCGTGGCCTGCTCGGCCGCGACCATGGGCGCCTTTCTCGGTATTTCAGGCGCCTTCCATCTCCGCTATTTCCCGCTCACCGCGGGCGTCGCGCTCTGGGTCGCGGGATTCGACATCATCTACGCGCTCCAGGACATCGAGTTCGATCGCGGAGAACACCTGCGCTCGGTGCCCGCGCGCTTTGGCGAGCGGAGCGCGCGCATCATCGCCGCGCTGACGCATGTGGCTGCTTTTGGCGGTTTTGCAAGCATTTATCTTTTTTGGCGGATGCCTGGGGGTTTTTCGGGCGTCGCCCTTGGCACATGCGCGTTCCTCTTGGCGGCCGAACACGTGATATCCGCGCGCAAATCCGCGTCGCGCATAAAACTCGCGGCGTACACGATGAATCAGATAATCCCCATTATTTTTCTATGCGGGATTGCGTTAGACATTTACCTTGGCTAAAATAGCAGAATGGCTTTGCGGTACCTTGTCTGCATAACAGGCGCGTCAGGCGCTCTCTATTCACTCCGCCTGATGTCGGCATTGGCGGCGCGAGGAGTCACTGTCCATGTTGTCGCGAGTTCCTGGGGCGCCCGCGTCTTGATGGAGGAGACTGGCAGGCCGCTTGGTTACTGGCTCGGAAAACTGCGCGCTCAGGGCGGCCCCGACGGAGGCCCCTCGCTTATTTCACTGCATAACAACAATGACCTCTCTTCGGCCATCGCGTCGGGTTCTTTCCGACTGCAGGGTACCGTAATCGCCCCCTGTTCAATGGGCACTCTCGGCGCCCTTTCCGCCGGCACTTGCTCGAACCTCATCCACCGGGCTGGCGCCGTGGCGCTCAAGGAGGGCTGGCCCCTCATCGTCGTGCCTCGCGAGACACCGCTCTCCCTCATTTCTCTGCGTGCTATGGCTCAGCTCAAGGAAGCCGGGGCGGTAATTCTCCCCGCGTCGCCCTCGTTCTACAGCAAGCCCCGAGACATCCAATCCCTCGTCGACACCGTCGTGTACCGCGTGCTTGACCATCTCGGCATAGTCGATAAAAATGCATTTAGATGGAGTCGAGAGGAGCTGTAACTTCCATGAAAATCGCATATTTTCTCATGTTCACGCTGCTTGCGATCGCACGACCATTCGCGCAGACGAGCACATCCCCTGGCACGGCGAATTCAAGTCCGCGGAACGCGCCGCTCAAGATCGGCATTTTCGCCGATGCCGACTCGCTGCCGCTCATCGTCGCGGACACTGAGGGGCTCTTTGCCCAAGAGGGCGTAAACGTTGAACTCGTGCGCTTCTCAAGCGCGATCGAGCGCGACTCGGCCCTCCAGGCGGGGAAAATCGATGGCGCGGTGACCGACGTACTCGCCGTTGTCCTGGCCAACCAAGGCGGTTTCCCGCTTAGAATAACGAGCCTTACCAATGGACGCTACGGCGTCGCGGTCGCACCGGGTTCCGCGATCACTTCCATGCAGGGACTCGAGGGCAAGGATGTCGCTGTATCGCTCAACACGATCATCCACTACTTCGCGGACTGGAGCGCCGCGCACGCAGGAATGAATCCGTCAGCGATGCGTCTCGTCCCCATTCCGAAGATGCCAGTGCGCCTCGAGATGCTGCTCGCGGGCCAGCTCGCCGCCGCCGTCATGCCCGAACCATTCCTCACCGAGGCGAAATTGCGCGGCGCGCGCATTCTCGTCGCTTCGGACGACTCGGGGCTTGAAGCGGGAGTACTCGCCTTTCCTCCTTTGACCCTCGCGCGTTCTTCCGCCGCCATCGCAGGCCTCTACCGCGCCTACTGGGGGGCTGCCCAACGCATCAACGCTGACGCCGAGCGCTACCGAAGCATTCTCGTCTCATCGCTCAGTTTTCCTGACGATGCCGCGCGCGCCTTCGTGTTTCCAAAATATGTCAAACCGCGACTCCCCTCGCAGTCGAGCATCGAGAGCGCCGAACAGTGGCTTCTGGCCAAGGGTTTAATAAAGACCGCGCCCGCACCCTCGGCCATCGTCGATACGAGTGTGGTGGGCGGATGGTGACACTCGAGGACATTTCGTTCTCGTACACGATACACGGTGTGCCAGCGCCAGTATTTGAACACTTTTCCGCGCGCTTCGAGCGCGGGCGCATCACCGCGATCATAGGGCCCTCAGGTTGCGGCAAAACAAGCCTTCTGCGCCTCATTGCGGGGCTCGAGACACCGCGATGCGGGCGCATACGGATTGCCTCAAGACTGGCGGGCAGCATCGAGGCGGACAGCATCGAGGCGGGCAGCATCGAGGCGGACAGCATCGAGGCGGACAGCATCGAGGCGGACAGCATCGAAGCGCGACGCGGCTCAGGTAGCGTTGCCAACCGCGCGAACCTCGAAGGAGGAGCGATCGACGCGCGCATCGCGTTCATCTTTCAAGACTTCGGGCTTCTACCCTGGTTCAGCGTAGAGCGCAACGCGGAACTCGGACTCGAAGCGCTCCATGCGCCAACGAGAGAGCGTCGCGCGCGCGCGATGGCAATTCTCGACGAGCTCGGGCTCGCGCGCTGGGAAACCGCCTACCCCGTCCGCCTCTCCGGCGGCATGCGGCAACGTGTCGCCGTCGCGCGCGCGCTCGCCCTCGACGCCGACCTTATTCTCATGGACGAGCCCTTTTCGAGCCTCGATGCCCTGACGCGCGAATCGGTGCAGGATAGTCTCCGCGAGATCCAGCGCGTTCACCACAGCACCATCATCATCGTGACGCATTCGATCGAAGAGGCGGTCTATCTCGCCGACGATATCCTTATCCTCGATGGCTCGATGCCCGTTACCACAGGGCTGACGCGGCACAATCCGCGCCAGTGGGAGGCGACTGCCGGACGTCGGCGATGGCCTAGTCCGATCGGCTCCGACGACCTGTCCTTGGCAGATGGCGCGATCCCTGCCCGTGATGCGACGATGGAATCGACAAACCCGCGCGAACAGGCCGCATACATGGAAGCGGTGGGCAAATTGCGCCGCGTGTTCGACGCCGTGGCCTCAAACCCCATGGAATCTTCGTCTGCCTCAACGGGCACTGCCCAGCGAACCGAGCCGACCCGAACCTTTCCTCTCGCGCCCTCGGTCGCGAAGTTTTTGGGGAAGACCGCGCAAATTATTGGCGCAGCGTTGTTTCTCTGCGCACTGTGGTGGGTCGCCGCGGCACTCCTCAAGAGACCCTTCCTGCCCTCGCCAGGCTTCGCTTTTGAGCGGTTCGCCCAAAATCTGCGCAATGGCACCTTCACTATCCACGTGGCTGCTTCCGCGCGGCGCGTGTTCCTAGCGCTTCTCATCGCGGGACCGCTTGCGTGGGTTCTCGGCATGCTCGCGGGAAGGGTGAAGCTCTTCGACAATTTCTTCGCGCCGCTTGTCTATCTCTTGCACCCGCTCCCCAAGGTGGCCTTTCTGCCGCTGCTCCTGCTCTTCCTTGGTCTTGGCGACGCATCGAAGGTCGCGCTCATGGGCCTCGTCATCTTTGGACAGCTCTTCGTCACGGGTCGTGATGCCTCGAAGGCAATACCATCAGCGCTCATCGATAGCGTACGAGTGCTCGGTTTTTCGCCGCTGGCGATTGTACGCCTCGTAATCGCGCCCTCAACCGCCTCCTCCCTCATGTCCGCGCTCCGCGTGAGCCTCGGCACCTCGATTGCCGTGCTCTTCCTATCGGAGACTTTCGCATCGGTCGACGGTCTCGGTTGGTACATCATGGATGCGTGGTCGCGCATCGACTATCCCGACATGTATGCGGCGATTCTCGCGCTCTCCCTCTTTGGCCTCGTCCTCTACCTCATTATCGACGCCATTGAGGCGTACCTTCTCAGGTGGCGAGAGCGGAGCTGAGCGGGTTCCCTCTGGACGATCCGCGAAGAGAGCCTTTCCGAACCCCGATACGCTCGCTCCACGCCCATCACCACATCATTTGTGTGTAGTTTTAACACATATATATGGATCATTCCAATACAGGTGTTTCTTAGAGAAATACTTCAAAGCTTCATAGGTCGCGCCGCGCGCTCCCTTCTCGCCAGTACGACCATAGCGCGACCTAAAAGCCTACCTACGCTTTCCCCGAGTTCCTAATCATCTATTTTTATTATATATAATTATTAAAATATTTTATTTTGTATTATTTCTGGCACACTTCTTGCTCGAATATATATGAGCGCCCCAAAGGGCTCCGGATGGGTGTCGAGATCCCGTGAGGATCCAAACCCACCGCATTCTCCGTTCGATGGAGGTTCATTATGAACAGCATGGTACTCTATGAAAACAATCCCTTTGATCTCTTTGAGAAATTCTTCAGCGACGACGAGTGGCTTGCGCCACGCTTCCGCACTCCCGAGATCGATGTCTTCGAAGAGAATGGCAGCTATGTGCTCGAGGCCGATCTTCCTGGTTTAACCGAGAAGGACATCAAGCTTGAGGTACGCAATGGCGAGCTCACGTTCTCCACGGCCAAGACCGAGAAGCGCGAAGAGAAGTCGAAAAAAGACCGGTGGATCCGCAAGGAACGCCGCGAGTTCCAGTTCGCCCGCGGTTTCAATCTCCCCGAGGATGTCGACGAGAGCGGCATACAAGCCACGTTCAAGAATGGCGTGCTGCAGGTGGTCATGCCGAAAAAGCCAGAATCTGCCCCCAAGACCATCGAGGTGAAGATCAACTCATAGGATGATGAGGCTTCGGGGCGCGCACAAGGCGCTTGCGCCGAACACGCGCGGCGCGCGGCAGCCAGCGCCTCTATGGCAGATTCAACAAGAGCCGGGAACCACCCCGGCTCTTGCCATTTGTAACCTTTGTTACCGCCGCGCGCTCACTCGATGCGTTATCATAGAGGTTGAGAGAATATACGCGCGGCCACCGCGCCGCCTAAGGAGATAGCTATGTCAGATAAATCTTCCCGACTTCCCGAGAATGCCCGAGGTGCGTGGTACGTCGATTCGAACTGCATTGGCTGCGGGCTCTGTTCCGCGAGCGCCCCCGACATTTTTGAGCTGAGCGATGGAGGCCAGGCGATCGTCAGACGCCAGCCCGCGAGCCCGGATGAAACCGACCTCGCGACCCAGGCGCTCAACGACTGCCCCGTGCAATCGATAGGAAATGACGGTGAGTAGTCGCGCCGCGAAGGCGCGAATCCGCGCGGCTTCTCAGCTCGACAGCCTCGTTGCGTTGCGGCTAGACAGCCGCAGGCAGCGCCCTTTCAGCCTCTCAGCGCGACCGGATTGAGGCCGGCAAGCTCAGGGAGCACGAAGAGCCCGTTCTTGCGCACGAGCACATCGTCGATCCAGACTTCGCCGCCGCCGGAAGCCTCGTCCTGCATGAGGACAATGTCCCAGTGGAGCGCCGAGTGGTTGCCATTGTCGCAATCGTCGTAGGAGTTGCCCGGCGTAATGTGCAGCGATCCGGCGATCTTCTCGTCGAAGAGCGTTTCAAGCATCGGGCTCGTGATGTACGGGTTGAGGCCGAACGAGAACTCGCCGAGGTAGCGCGCGCCTTCGTCGATGTCGAGAATTTTATTGATGCGCGCGCTGTCGTTGGCGCGCGCCTCGACGATTTTTCCATTTTTAAATGTGAAAACAATCTGTTCGAATTTGAACCCGTCTTTCTCGCTGGAGGTATTGTAGCTGAGCACGCCGTTGACCGATTCGCGCACAGGCGCTGTGTACACCTCGCCATCGGGGATATTCATGGTGCCGTCGCACTTGATGGCGGGCATTCCCTTGATTGAAAACTCGAGATTCGTGCTGGGTCCAAGGATTTTGACGCGGTCGCTCCGCTCAAGAAGCGCTTTGAGGGGGTCCATCGCCTTGGACATTTTCTGATAGTCCATGGTGCAGACATCGAAGTAGAACTTTTCGAAGCTGTCTTCGCTCATGGCCGCGTTTTGCGCCATCGCGGGGCTCGGGTAGCGCAGCACGACCCAGCGCGTGTGCGGAACACGCCGCTCGATATGCACTTTTTTCCAGATATAGTTGTTGTAGAGCTCAGTTTGATCCGAGGGCAGGTCTTTCCACGCGAATGAGTTGCGCATGCTCGTGAAGCCGATGTACACATTCATCTTCTCCATGCGCGCGCACTCGAATTCAGCTTGGAGGGCAAATTGCTCCTCCGGTGCGTTCGCGAAGAGTGTGCGCTCAAGGCGTCGATCTCTCAGCGAGAGAAAGGCTTTCGCGCCCGCCGCGTGCACTTCTTCGATGAGCAATTTCAAGAAATCAGGTTCAGGATTGACGTTCTCGATGAGGACATTGTCTCCCGGTTTGACCGCGGTGGAATAGCTGACGAGCAGTCTTGCCAATTTTCTCAGTCGTAGGTCTTCCATGGTATTCCTTTCTCGGTAAAATTCGCCTTATTTTGCGATCGTGGTGCTGGCATACTCCGCCCGGAGGGGCAGGTCCTTTTCAGCTTCCTTGAGCCACGCTTCGCGGACGATAGTATAGCTCTTTTTGAGGCGCTCACGGTAGGGAGGTGTCACTTCCCAGCCTGTCCAGAGATATGGTGAAGCGGTATTGGGCAAGAGCCGCCCGATGACTGCACCTGAGGCGCTGTCCACTACGCGCGCGTCGAACACGAACCCGTCGGTCACCGCAGTTCGCAGCTGGTCCGCAACCGGGTCACCAATGGGCCGATTATCGTTCAGCACATTGAGCGACGAGGGATCTGACACATTGAGTCTGTTCCATGGAATCCGCGCTTGGATCGTTGCGCCCGAGGCGTTCCACAGATTCCCCGATTCATCGTAGGGACCTTGGCGCATCACTGAGGCGTTGAATCGCTTTTCTGGTATTTCGGTGCCGTTCTTCGTGGTCACCTTGCCATTCACCAGCATGTCGATATCCTCAAAGGACCCATCGCGTATTACCGAACTCGCGAATTTCGCGGCGGCGATGTTGTACGTCGGCATCACCTGAAGGCGTACCTCTCCATTTTTCACGTCGAGGAGGAATTCCATCCCGGAGGCGGTGGAACCGAGTCCTCGCGGCCACTCCATCTGACCTATCCCTCTGTCGTAGGTATCGATGCCGAGGAGAATCTCAGCGTCGGCGCGCTGGGCGGCGCTCGCGAGGTGGAAGGTGAGATAGAGGTACGAGGCATCGTGCGCGACATCGAGCTTCTGTAAGGCTCCGCTGCCTCCGATGGTCTTTTCAGCCGACGTTGGCGGAATGCTCTCATTCGCCATGAGCCCGTAGTTCTGCTCGGGATCGACCGCGTTGTGCCACAGCACTCTGCGATCGAATGGGATCATGAAGGGCTCGGTGATCCACGTTTTTTTCGCCCACTCATCCATGAATTCGAATATGGAAGCGCCCGCGTAGCCTGTTTTCTGTATCGCCGCGTACATGCGGAGTATATCCTTCCCCGCGCGTGTCTCGTCGATACCGCCGTGGTTGAGTCCATCCGACGAGAGGTGGGCCACGCCCGCGCCATTGGCCATTCCGAACTCGGCGATAATCGCGGGGTACCGCAGAAGCGTCTTGCTGAATTCCTCAAGATAGCCGCCATATCGAAGTATGCCGTATTCATCCCGATACTCATCATAGCTAGGTTCATTAACGATAAAGTCGGGATAGTTTGGATAGACATGGTACGCTCCAAAGAGACCCGCTTTCATCTTATCCGTCGTATCCAGATGCTCA
>JAKALZ010000316.1 GCA_021813065.1 bacterium | reverse complement strand
TAGTCGCCGCAATCGCGCCAAAGAGACCAGCCTTCTGCCATCCGACGAGCGTCGCCGCGTTGAGCGCGATAGGGCCAGGCGTCGACTGCGCAATCGCGATAAGCGAGTTGAATCCATCGGCGGTCATCCAGCGTGGAACTATTTCGCTTTTGATGAGTCCGACGACCGACCAGCCGCCACCGAACGCGACAATGCCAATTTTAAAGAACGCGAGCGATACACTCAGGATTTCCATACGAGCCTTCCCACATAGAGCAAAATGATTCCACCAAGCAGGATAAAGAACGCCTGAGAGGGGAACGCCGCAAGCGCCACCGCGAAGACGATGACCTCGATCACCGTGCGAATCGTCCACTTGCGGTTCTTGGCGGTTCTCCAAAGCATGGAGGCGACAAGACCTGGCACAACCGCGCCCGCGCCCGCCAAAAAGCGCTTGAAGAGCAAGGTGTTGCCGTAGATGCTGATGAAACCGCCGACCAGGATGAGAGCGAAGAATGGGGGAAGCACGACTCCCAGAACAGCCGCGATCGCGCCAATAGCTCCACTGACGCGATAGGACACAAGGAAGGCTGTGCTCAGCGCGATAGGGCCTGGGAACACTTGGGCACGAGAGAAGACCTGGTAAAAATCTTTCTCATTGATCCAACCGAGCTTTTCAAAAGTGTTGCCGATGACCGGCACAATCACATAGCCGCCACCAAGCGTGACAGTGTTGATTTTCGCGAGCTCGATAAAAATGCGCCACGGGGTTGGAGGCACTTTAATCCGTCCTTCCGGATTTTCAGGCACATTCATGAAATCCTCCTTATGGATTTCTCCGAAGCAAAAACATCAGTGTTGCGTATGGTTATACGAAATTGTGGGACATATTCGCAAGAGGGCATCCACATCGGGTGCGCGTTCGAGCCACGCGATTTCTCCAAAGGTGAGGTACAGCAAGCCCGCTCGAATTTTTTTGCCAGGAAAAAGTTTCTGTGCGGCAATTGTGTAGAGTGCAAGCTGAAGTGCATATTCATGCGGAGCATAACGCTGATCAGTCTTAAGGTCGAGCACGAGGAGCTCTTCGCCGAGATCCGCGAGCATGTCCATCCGCCCTTCGATCACCCATGGGGCGAGCCGCAGGAGGAAGGGGAATTCGAACCGCGGCTCGCGGCGATCGGCGCAACCCGCCTCGCCGCGGTGAGTGCTGTCTCTCGCGAGCGACCTAAAGAACGCACTCTCGAAGAGCGGCGCGAGTTGGGCCTCCGCGCGCGCGCGTGTCTCCTGAGAGAGAGAAGCCGAGGTCTCTTGGGCAGCTTCTTGTGATACTTGAAAACTCACAAGCGATCTTCCTGAGGCAAGATGGGAGAAGAGTTCGTGGACGAGTGTGCCATAGTCGGTCGATGCGAGCTCTGAGGGGGAGGCGAGTGCGAGGGAAGCTGGCTCGAAGATTCGCTCTCGAACGATCCCGCCCGTGAGTGCCTCCGAGACGGCTCGAGCGGTTGGATCTTTGATCGCGGCGATATTGAAGGCGGTGACCGTGAGTTTTGTTCGGGTGTGCGCGGCGCGGCGCCCGCCTGTCGGCGGCTCGCTCGCTGCTTGGTCAGGCATGCTCAGCGCGGTGGACGCTCGGGGCGAGCGCTTTTCTGGCTGCTCGCTGGTACGCGCGCCGCTCGCTCTGCGCGCGACGGCGCGGTTCGCGGAGATCTCTCCCTCGCTCGCGAGAGCCTCGAAGCTGAAGTCGATCATCGCGAGATGGGGGTGCGTCTGGAGCTTCTGAGGGTCCGGAGGGCCACTCCAGCGCTTCGTGTCGCACAGGAGAAGGGCGCGGAAGCTGTCGGTGTGGTAGGCGCGCTTGGCTGGTGCGGCGTCGAACATGATGAGGTGATCCACTGCCCGTGTGCAGGCGACATAGAGAAGGCGCTTGGTTTCAGCGCGCTCCTTCTCTAGGCGCAGTTCGCGCGCCTGCGTTTGCAGGATGTTCGAGCCGCCCTCGATCCGGTCGTGGAATCCAATGTCGGCGGTGAAGAATCTTAAACGTTTGCCGGTTAAGTCTTCGCTCTCAAGGACGCCCCAGATTTCATCGCCTTCGCGCGTGCTCGCTCCCGCTTCCATCCAAGGGATAACCACGATGGGAAACTCGAGTCCCTTGGATTTGTGGATGGTCATGAGGCGCAGACCCCTCGACTCCCGCTTGGGAACCGCGTTCGACTCGAAAGTCCGCTCCTTGCTCATGTAGGCTCGGAGTTCATAGAGCAGCGCCTGTAGCTGACCGCCGCGCGCCTCAATGTCGGACGCGATCGCGCGCACCGCGTTCCAGTGCTCGAGGTACGGCATCTTCGCGGGATCGCCCCGCGCCCAGGCTTCGAGCCCTCCCTTGCTCCACACACGGTCGCAGAGCTCCATGAGAGGAAGGTGGTCGATAGAAGTCCACAGCTCTCGATAGAACGAGACCAGGCGCTGAGCGCGCTCTCGATCGGTCGCCGAAAGCTCTTCTGGAATTCCCGCCATGAGCTTCTTTAGGTTCATCTTTCCCGAAAGCAGACTCGCGTACCCATCTTCCGAAATCCCGCAGAGCGGGCTTCTCAGTATTGCCGCAGTCGAAACCGCGTCCTCCGGATCGAGAGCGAGTCTGAGCGCGAAGTACAGATCGGTGATGGGTTCTTCCGCGAACATACTTGCCGAGGTGTCGGTGGAGAAGGGGATGCCGAA
>JAKALZ010000315.1 GCA_021813065.1 bacterium | reverse complement strand
TGGCCGCAGCCACCGCTGCGCCCCTGCGTTCTTTCGAAGACGAGCCCGTGGAGGGTCTCCGCGGCGCAAGCGCGATCTTTGCGCTTTCGCTCATGGCATCGGAGAAAACGTCCGGCGCGCTTTCAGCGCGCTTCGAGAATGCCTGGCAGCGCTTCGATGGCTGCGGTTTCAAGCTCTTCCGGCGCGCGGGCCCCTGGCTCATGCCGAACTACCCGCGCGAGGCCCAGCGCGAACTCTTCGCGTTCTGCGCGTCGCGCGGCGCGCTCATTTCGCCAGAGTACGATTTTCCATCTTCAGTTCCCGGCGATTTCGACGAGGGCGAGCTGAGCTGCCTTCACGAGGCGGCGTCGGCCTTTCTCTGAGCCGCCGACCCGCCCCAGAGGTTGAGCATCACGACCCCCGCGAGGATGAGCGCGCCGCCCAGCACCCGCTGCCCCGTCATGAGCTCGCCGAAGATGAGGGCCGAAAAAGCATTCGTGAAAGCCGGCTCCACTGTGCTCACAATTGAGGTGTCGCGCGCGCCGATGCGCTGCATCGCGAGGAAGAGTGTGACAATGGGCAGACAGGTCGAAATGATCGCGATGCAGACCACGAGAATAGCCTGCAGAGCCGAAATGAAGGGTGTGAAGGTGCCGCCCGCGAGGGCGATCGAAAGGTAGACCAGGGAGGCAGCGGTCATAATGACCGCGGTTGCCCAGATTGAGTCTCGCTCGCGCAGCATGATGTCGCTCACCACAAGATAGGCAGCGTAGGTAATGGCGACGACCACGCCCAGCATTATCCCCGCGGGAGGGTACGACCGAGCGGTCCAGAACGTGATGACGCAGCCGACGAGCGACAACGCGAGCGCGAAGAGCTGAATTCTGTTCGATCGGTGTCGCCGCGCGAGAAATCCGATGAGAAAGACAAACGATGGATACAGATAAAGCAAGAGACTCGTGATGCCCGGGTCGAGAATCTTCACTGTGAGAAAGTAGAGTCCCGCCTGGGGCGAGAAGCCGAGGAGCCCCAAGAGAAAGATCTTCAGGAAGTCGCGCCGGGACGGCGTGATGTGTGCCGGTTCCGCGCCGGGCACGGGCCCCCAGGATTTTGCCGGACTCCTTCGGAATCGAGCTCTCAGCCCGACCACAACCCAGAGCGCGACCGCGGCGACCATAAATCGCCACGCGAGCGCGTTCGCCACCGAGAACCCCGAGGCGTAGAGCAATTTCGCAAAGATGCCGAGTGTGGAAAAAGCGATCGCTGAAACGATGGAGGCGATAAACCCCGACTGAAAGCGTGTCGATGCGTTACGAGTCATGATGCTGCTGCCTATTTGAGTTTATGCCTTCGCGTCCGAGTCGAAGATGGTCGTTGTCGGGCGGTAGTCTGCCTCTCGCACGCCCGCGCGCACGCGCTCTGCTTCGCGCTCAGTGAACTCGACATCCTTGAACGCCCAGCTGCCGTCCGCGGCGATCTCTCCGCCGCTCCAGGCCGCGAGGTGCTGAATTTCGCGCTGGACAGCCTGCGCGTCACTCGGGCGGACATCCTCCGAGGGGAGGTTCACCGACCGCTGATCGAAACCTTTCGGGTTCGCGATCACTGCCGAATAGAGGAGTTTGCGCATATTCTCTCGCTTGAGACTCTCGTTCTCGCCCGAAAGGCGCAGCGATCGCAGGAGGGGAATTCCAAAGAAGAATACGGAGAAGGCGAGCGGGGCGACGCCCAGCACCCAGTCGAGCGCTGTCGCGGGGCTATGAATGCCGATCTGGGCGGCGAGGTACACTGTGTAGGAATAAAGGAAGCTCAGACCGCCCTTCAGCGCGGTGCCCTGGGCGGTGCGCACCACGACATTCGTGCCGAGCGAGACCGCGTTGTAGAGGAAATAGGAGCCGAAGAGCAGATTGACGATGTTGATCCAGCGGAATGTGCGGTCGAGCTTGGGCTCGTTCGATGAGAATCGCTTGAGCCGCTTGAGCGGGAAGCTCGAGGCGACCGTGGCCGAGACATCCGCATTCTTGGCGAGGAGCGTGGGGAAGAAGAAATAGATGGCGCCGCTGTCCGAGACTTCGGGTGTCCCCTCGAACTCGACGCAGAACTGCGTGATTCTATCCTGAGCCTCCTCGGGCCGCAGCCCCGAGATAGCCATGAACTCCGGGAGGGTGATCACGCCTCGGTGCGACTGCGCGAAGGCGACAAAGGCCCGTTTCAGCACAGAATTCCAGTCTGTGTTAGGGTCGCCGTCGCCGAACACGTGGGAGAACACTGCCTTGTGCAGCGGATGCCGCTCTCGCCTCGCATACCCGAAGCCGTTTCTCGCGCGCGCGTCCGCGCTCTTGAAGAGCTCACTGTAGAACCACAGGCGGATCAGCGAGTCGAAAAGGCTCGTGGTAAGCCAGAGGCCGCCCAAGCCTCCCCCTCCCCTCCGGCTGTTCCTGTCGCGCGAGCCGCTCCCCTGCATGGCGACCGATCCGAAGAGCGCGACAAGCGCCAGGGCGATGAAGAGGAAGAAGTAGCCGAAGAGCGTGACGAGAATCCAGACCTTGAAGAGAGCCTTCCCGACAGTGACTAGGCTTTTCTTGGCGGCGGCCCATATCCGCTTGAGCGAGGGGCCGAATCCTTTATATCGGCTCCTGAAACCTTGGGGAAAGGAGTAGAGAAGGTCGCCGTTCTCCGATACCTTGAGTCTGCCTCGATACTCATCGGAGAGCGCCGGCATCTCGGCGCGAATTTGGGGCAATG
>JAKALZ010000314.1 GCA_021813065.1 bacterium | reverse complement strand
TTCCTGGCGTCATCGGCATGTTTTGATAGCCGTACCCGTAACCGTAGTTGTAGCCGTACCCCGGAGTCGTGGCATGCGGGCCTCCCATTCGGCCGTAACCCTGCGCGAACGCGCCAGCAGTCGCGGCGAGGAGCATAGCACCCGCCATCAGAAGCACAATCGCCTTTCTTGATGTTCTCATATCCTTCCTCCCTTGAAGGTTTTTGTTGTTCACATAGTTGTCGCCGGGAAGAAGGTTTCGGTTGCATGGATACCACATTTTTATTTTTTGTTATGGGAGCCGGCGCTCTGGCCGCCCTGGCCGTTCGACGTGCCCTGCGGACCCTGGGCTCCTTCTGCGGCCCCTGAAGCGTTCCCGTGGCCGCTTTCACTATGTCCTTCTTCGGCTTGGCCACTGCCCGTCGTGCCGCTCTTCGCGTTTTCGGATGATTTCGCGGAAGCTTCCGAGGCGCGGTTTTCGAAAGATTGCGACGCCTTTTTCGCGGCGACCATCGATCCGAATTGATTTTCTGAGAGCGAACTCGAGATCAGTTCCGAGGCGAGGTTGAGGCGATCTTGCTCTGTCATAACCGACTGAGCGTCCGCCGCGGCGATGGCGGCGAGCGCCGCAAGCGCCCTCGATACCGACTTCGCGCTCTTGCCGCTCTTTGCCAGCCCGGCTCGCAGTGCGCCGCGCATTTCAGCCTCAGTGAGGCCCGCCCTCATGAATATGAGCATCTGTTCGATTGTCGAGGTTGCTGTTTTCTTATCTGAAGGGAAAAGCCCACTCTCGCGGAGCATCGAAGAGAGTTGAACCGCGCGCTGCGTGTCGGTTTTCAAGGAGGCGAGGAGAATTTCTGGGGTTACATGTTTTCGATATGCCTCTTCGAGCCGCGCAGTCAGGATTGAGTCCGAGAGGCCCAGCGCCTGAAATTGTTGCGCCATCGCCTTGGTTTCAGCTGAAATCGTGGCATACGCAGCGCTGTTCGAGGCCTTTGAGAACCAGGCCGCGACCGTCTGTGCCGACACCGCTCCTGGCACGGCCACGAGCATCAGCGCGAGAAGCACGACAGGCACCGTGCCACTCCTCTCCAAAACCCTGCCAAAACCACCATGCTTCATATTTCTATCCCTAAAGTCTGAGAATACTGCTCGAACCCCCGAATCCATCGTTGACGATGCCCGATGCTTTCGGGTCGGTGATCCACGTTGTGCCATCGATCACGAAGTTGTAGACATAGACGCGCCCTCGCTGGAGCGGGACTTGAACTTCCCATATCCCAGCGTCCCCTACCTTCTTCAGGGAGAAATCCCCCGGATTCCAGGAACTGAAATCGCCCGCGAGCTGCACCTTGCTGGCGGTCGGCGCGTAGAGCATAAAGGTGACCCGGACCGTGTCGGAGCCGCGCGCGCCGAAATGAAGACCGACGCCAACACCTACAATGAAGAGCGCGGCCGCGGCCGCCATCGCCGGGATCCAGCGCCGGATCCGCCTACTCGGCATCGCCGCTACCGAACCTGTACCGCGCTCAGCCGCGACCGTGCCCATCACGCGGTCCGAAAAGCCGCCGGGCACGTCCTCTGTCGAGAACGCCACTCCGGCGTCGCGCTCCATGAGCGGCAGAAGCACGCCAAATTCATTCGCGCAGCGGTCGCACCGCTCGAGGTGCGCGGCAAAATCGCTCCAGGCCACCTTCACGGCGGCATCCTCGCCACGCTCCCACGCGTCGACCAGCGCTTTTGCGTCATTACACTTCATCATAGAGATATACCTCTCGAAGAGCGCTTGGGTTGCGCCGCCCGTGCAAGGATTTCCCGCAGGCGGCCGCGCGCTCGAAACAACCGTGTTTTCACTGCTTCTTCACCGATGCCGAGCGCCTTTGCCGTCTCAATCACTGAAAGCCCCGCGAAATAGTAGAGCGCGACGGGTTTCTGCATATCTTCAGGGAGCGCCCGTACGGCGGATCTGAGCGCGTTCTGCTCGAGCGCGCGCTCAGCGTCCTCTCCGGGATCGATGCCCGGCTCCACCATGAGCTGGCGCTTGAACAGTTCTTCCTTCTGTTTTCTCGTCGAGAACAGCTTGAAATGCGTGCGGACATTGTTCGCCGCGATGGCGAAAAGCCACGACGCGAAATTTTCTCCTCTTCTAAATGTAGAGAGCGATTTGTAGGCGCGAAGGAACACTTCCTGAGCGGCATCCTGCGCATCCTCTTCCGAGTGGAGGCGCGCCCGGCAGAAGGCGAGTACTCTTCCGCTGTAGGCATCGACGAGATGACGGAAGGAGTCCGGGTCGCCTTCGAGTACTCGCGCGATAACGCGATCTTCGTCATCGTCGATCGGGGTTGGATTTCTCATCGTCGCTCCATGCGTGCCCACACTGAAGAGCATAGCCGGTCATGAGCCGCGGTTCCAGCGATATGCCACGTGTTTTTTTTGCAACCGACGCGAACTCCGCGCGGTATCCATTATCGAACACAATAAAATATACCCCGAAGAGGGTATGGAGGTTGCAGATGAATACGAGAAAACGGCTTTTCGCGATGATGATCGCCCTTGTGCTGGGTTTTGCGGCGGTTAGCATGGTAGTTGCCCAGACAACCGACACGACTTCGACGACAACGTCCTCGACCCCGACGGCCACGACAAGCGATCCCTCTACCACGTCCGATGACTTGACCGATGAACTTGCAACTATGGATTCTACGGCGGCGCTCGACTCTACGGCACTTCTGACCAAGCTGAGCGTACAATTCGGCGTGGA
>JAKALZ010000313.1 GCA_021813065.1 bacterium | reverse complement strand
TGAACCATGTCTTCAGAAGACATGGTTCAGAACGCGGTGGAGAGGATCAAAGCCGAGCTTCGCGAGCGCCACGACTTTTTTCTCGCGCACAATAAATATCTCGAGGCCGAACGAATAAAATCGCGCACCGAGTACGACATCGAGATGCTCGAAGAAATGGGCTACTGCAGCGGTATTGAGAATTACTCAGCGCCGCTTTCGAACCGAAAACCAGGCGAACGCCCAGGAGTCCTCCTCGACTATTTTCCGAGAGACTTTATAACCTTCATCGACGAGTCCCACGTGACGCTGCCACAGATAGGCGCGATGTATGCCGGCGACAAGAGCAGAAAGACTTCGCTCGTGGATTATGGATTCAGGCTTCCATGCGCATTGGACAACAGACCCCTCACCATTGGCGAATTCGAAACAATAGTTCCGCAGACAGTCTATGTTTCCGCGACGCCAAGCGACACGGAGCTCACACGATCGGGGACGCTCGTCGAGCAAGTCATACGTCCGACCGGGCTCATCGATCCCGAGGTATGCGTAAGATCGACTGAAGGGCAAATGGAAGACATCTACACGCGAGTTCGAGAGCGCGCTTCAAGGGGGGAGAGGAGCCTCATCATCACACTCACTAAGAAAATGGCGGAAGAGCTCTCGGAATACCTCGGAAGCCTGGGGCTCCGCGTGCGCTATATCCACTCTGAGATCGAAACCATCGAGCGCGTCGAGATTTTAACCCAGCTGCGGGCCGGGGAATTCGACGTCCTCGTCGGCATCAATCTCTTGCGAGAAGGCATCGATTTGCCAGAGGTCTCCTTTATTGCCATCCTTGACGCTGACAAAATAGGATTCTTGCGCTCGGAGACGAGCCTCATCCAGATTATCGGACGCGCGGCGAGAAACGCGGCCGGTCTTGTGGTGATGTACGCGGATACGATGAGTATCGCGATGAAACGCGCGATCGCGGAGACTGATCGCCGCAGGGCGCTGCAGGAATTGTACAATCGCGAGCACGGCATCACTCCCCAAACAATCAAGAAGCAAGTCCAGGATATTCTCGAACGCCACCACGAAGAAAAGGTTGAGGCCTCAGAGAACGAGCTTGACATACTTAAAAGAACACACAATGTACTCGTACCCGAACAGCGCAGGTCGCTCATCAAAGAAATGGAAAAGCTCATGTTCGAACACGCGAAGAACCTCGAGTTTGAACAAGCGGCCCTCATTCGGGATGAACTCGCGAAACTCAAGGAAGGCAGGTAACAGCTCGGATGCCGCAGAACAAAGAATTTTATGTAGTCTATGGCCACCGCGGCGCGCTTATGGTGCGCATACTGAAAGGTTGAGCGCGCATGAAAATCGCGATTGTCGGCATGATGGGCTCGGGCAAGACAGAGATAGGGCGAATTCTCTCCGCGAAAATGAACTTCGATTGCGTCGATTTGGATGGGTATATCGAACAATCCGCCCGCATGTCCATCGTCGACATTTTTAACGCGTTCGGCGAAGCCCGATTCCGAGAGCTGGAATCGAGCGCGCTCGCGGAGCTTGCCGTGAGCGAGAAGGATTTTGTGCTCTGCTGTGGGGGTGGAATAATACTCAGCGAAAAGAACCGAGAAATTTTAACACGACGCTTCACCTCAGTATGGCTCGATGTGCCGCTCCAAGAGCTCGAGCGACGCCTTATGGATCAACGAACAACCAGACCGCTCCTTCTAGAAGCGCATTGGAAGGAAAAATTGAATACGCTCTACATCAGCCGAGGCGACTTGTATCAAGCTTCGACGCACCTACGCTACAGATGGGAACCTAGTCATAGCGCGGAAGAGAGCGCCGCTGAGATCGAGAGACTTATTCGCGCCCATATAACTCCCTAGGATCTTCGGGAATGAGTTGACAAAACCGCTCATCCACCGAGAGCCTAATGTGTTCGCCCTCGGCGCGCGCGGGAATCCACGCCCCAAAATTCTCGATTGACATCTCGAAGAAATAATTTTCAACACCTTCAAGCTCGAACACAACTTTTCCCTGAGTCGATGAAATCGCGATGTTACGAACGATTCGTGCCGAGAGTTTGGGATTTTGGCCCATGGAACCCGAGATATTCAATGCTGAGAAAGGAATATATATGCGACACGCCTCTAAAGGAGTGCCTGCGGAATGAACATTTGCCTCGTTAATCGCGAACTTTGCGCCACTGGTGACAGATGCTTCAATAGTATGGAATTCATTGAATGCATAGATATCACGAACAGGGAGGACAAGGCCTAGGTTCATGAAGCGTGCGAGCCAACCGGAACCAGGACGCTCCACGAATGTTGTCATCGTGCCTCTTCCCACGATAGTGCCGCCGTGCATGACAATAATCTCATCAGCGAGATCAACCGCCTCCTCGACATCGTGCGTAACATGGATCGTAGTGAGCTCAGATTCAGTGAGCCTAACGCGCATAAATCGTCGCATTTCTCTGCGGAGAGGAGCATCGAGGGCTGAGAGTGGTTCATCGAGCAACATCAACGCGGGATCTCTCGAAAGAGCCCGCGCTAAGGCGACACGCTGACGTTCTCCTCCTGAGAGTTCTGAGGGAAAACGATCGAGAAGATGTTCTATTCGAAATCGTCGCGCGAGACTGTTGATTTTTTCCTGCTCAACGCTCTTAGAAGTGTGTCTAATCGCTAAGCTAAAGCCAATATTTTTACGAACTGACATCCTCTCGAAGAGCGCGAGATCCTGAAACACGAAGCCGAGCCGACGCT
>JAKALZ010000029.1 GCA_021813065.1 bacterium | reverse complement strand
CGGTATGCCATGGAGCGGGCCGCGCACGTTCCCAAGGCGCCGTTCCTCGTCGAGCTTCAAAGCCTGCGCGCGCGCGTCGGGATTTATATACAACACCGAATTGATCGCGGGGCCGCTCTTGTCGAACGCATCGATCTGTCCGAGATAATACTCGACGAGGTCAACGGCGCCGAAATCGTTTCTCCGCATCGCTGCCCGCAGACTCGCGAATCCAGATTCGTCCAGAGCTCCATGAGGAATCGCCGATCGGCGCGCTGTGCTGTTCATGTTCAGGAGTATATCGTACTCGCTAACCTGGTAGGAATGCCCAAACCCGTGAGGAAGAGAAGCCTAACCTTCGCGCTGAGCGCGGCTCTGCTGCTTGGCCGGCTCCTCACGAGCGCGCTTCGCGTGCCGAGCCGGCTCCTCACGAGCGCGCTATCGCTCCAGGTTTACAATGTCGTCCCACACTTTCTCATTGACGGGAATGCCCTCCCGCAGATTTTTCTCGCGGGTCGCGCGCATGCGCTGGCCAGGATACACGATGGGCTTGCCCGAACCGTCCGGGCGCGACGATAAAAGATCGTCCACCGCTCCCCGTACAATCTCCTCGGAGACACCCTCGGGCGTCGCCGCGCGATAATTGATCGCGATGAAGACCTGGGAGAGGCTGTATTCGTCGGTTCCAAGCCTGCCCACCGCGCTCGTCGTATTGCCCAGCGAGAGTCCGCCCGCGAAGATATCGAGCGCGAACGAGAGCGCCGCGCCCTTCCAGTAGCCGATCGGCAGCGCGCGCCGTGTCTTGAACACTGCGCCCGGATCGGTCGTGATCTGGCCCTTCTCATCCATCCCCGCCGGCACTTCCATCTGCTTCCCCGCGAGCGCGGCGACTTCGAGCGCTCCATAGGAAAACTGCGACATCGCCATATCCACCACGACATCGCCATCGCTAAAGGGAAACGCGAACACGAGAGGATTGTTGCCAAGGTGCGGATCGAGGGCGCCCCAGGTTGGCATGTTGGGCCGCGTATTCGTCCAACAAATCCCCGCCATGCCCGCTTCGCAAGCCTGATATCCGTAGGTCGCCGCGCGAAGCCAGTGATTCGTGTGCCCAATCGCTACGCAGCCGATGCCCTGCGTCTTCGCGATCTCTATCGCTCTGCCCATGCAGAACCAGGCGTTCGTGATACCGAACCCCAGTTCGCCATCGTAACGCTCGAACGCGCCCATCGCGCCTAGCAGCCGCGGCGAGGCTTCGGGGCGGATGTAGCCCTTGTCGATGTACTCCACAAGCCTCGCGAAACGATTGATTCCGTGCGAATACGTGCCTTCGAGCGAATTGCGCACCATTTCGAGGGCGACTTTCGCCGCGCGCTTAACGGGCACGCCTCGCCCTCGCAATATTTTTTCAAAGCGTTCTCGCGCTTCTCGTGCTTGAATCTTGATCATTCTATGTGCTCCTTGCGCGGATAATGCTATAGTGTTTTTACTATATTCGCTGTCCGCGAAAAAAGACAGCGGAGGAAGGATTGAATCGACATGATAGTGATCAAGAACGCGGAGCTGTTCGCTCCTGAAGCGCTAGGCATGAGGGATGTGCTCATCGGAGGGGAAAAAATCCTGGCCATCGAGCCCACCATCAATCCGTCGTCGCTTCCTGGCTCCATAGAAGTCCTCGACGCGCGCGGCATGCTCCTCATTCCAGGCTTTATCGACGGGCATCAGCACTTCACGGGTGGCGGCGGAGAAGGGGGCTTCCAAACTCGAGTGCCGGAGCCATCGATCTCGGTCAATTTTCAGCATGGTGTCACCACCGCGGTAGGACTTCTCGGCACGGACTCGCTGACTCGCACGGTGGAGAGCCTCTATGCGAAAACGCAGGCGCTCAACGCTGAGGGCATGACCGCGTTTATGCTCACCGGGGCATATTGGTATCCCTCGCCGACCATCACCGGTTCAGTCGCCCGCGATATCGTGTTTCTTGAGCCCGTCATCGGCGTAAAACTCGCCCTCGCGGATTCGCGCGGACCCCATATCGACGCGAAGGACCTCGCGACGCTCGCCTCGGATGTGCAGGTTGCCGCCCTCGTCGCGAACAAGCCGGGAATCATCACGGTGCACACGGGAATACGGACGCAGGCGCTCGATCTTATATTCGAAATCATCGAAAAGTTCGAGATACGCCCAAGCATCTTTGTGCCCACGCACATCAACCGCAAGAGCGGCAAACTCACCGAGCAGGCGCTCAGCCTCGCGGCGAAGGGCTGTGTGGTAGATGCTACCTGCCACCAGGAACTTCCCGAACCGGATTCGCCGCGCCTCACCGCCGCCGAATTTGCCAGCATGGCGCGCGACAACGGCCTCTTCGACCAGGTTTCCTTCAGCTCCGACGCGGGCGGCTCGATGCCGATCTGGAACGCCGACCACAGCCGCATCACCGGTATGGGCGTCGGCACGCCCGCTTCGCTCCTCATTGAACTCGACCGACTCGTGAATGCAAAGCGCGTGCCCCTAGAAGAAGCGCTGCGCCCCCTCACCACCACGCCAGCCCGCGTGTATGGCTTCGAAGGGAGAAAGGGCGCGTTGCGCGTCGGGTTCGACGCCGACCTCATCGCGATCGATCCGACATCCTTCTCGATCCGTGACCTTGTGGCGCGGGGAGCGATTGCCGTACGGAACGGCGTCGCGGTTAAAAAAGGATATTTCGAGGCATGAGCGCGGCGTGTGCCGCGTGAGCCACGCTCGCTGGCGCCCCGCCCTTGACCGCCGCCCCCGCGCAAGGTACGTTTGCTCAATCAAGGAGGCCCTCTATATGAAAAGAACGCTCGCTATCGCGGCGATTCTCATGCTTGTCGCCATCGTCCCGATGTTCGCCCAGACTGATACTGAACTCAAAGCCACCTACGAAAATGCCGCGAAGCTCGCCGCGGCCGCTCCCCAAGACTACGCGCTTAACTGGCAAGCTGCCCAGGCTGCCCGCAAGTACGGCGACTACCTCGTCGTGCACGAGGTGGCAGGCTGGAAAGACACCGCTCGCGCCGCCGCCAAAGAAGGCATGAAGTACGGCGAAATCGCCTTCAAGCTCAACCCGACCGGCATCGAAGGCTGGTACTGGTACGGCCTCTGCGTCGGCACCTATTCCGACTGCGTCAGCGTGATCAAGGCGCTCGCCGAAGGGCTCAAGGGCAAAACCCAGATGGGCTTCGAGAACGCCTACAAGTTCGACAAGACCTACGACAACGGCGGCCCCATCCTCTCGCTCGGCCGATTCTGGCAGGTGTTGCCGGGCATCGCCGGCCAGGACCGCAAGAAAGCCGAAGCGCTCTTCAATGAGTACATCGCCGCGTATGGCAATTCGCCCAACGCCAACAGCGACGCCTGGTACTATCGCGGACAGCTCTACAAGGACACCAACCGCGCCGACCTCGCCAAGGCCGACCTCCAGAAAGCCGCCTCGATGGGCAACGAGAACGCCAAGAAATTGCTCGCGGAGATGAAATAGCGATAGACTTGAGTGGCGGCCGGGAAAGCCAAAAGTCTGGCTGCCTGAATACAAGGGGAGATTGTCAGCGCATCTCCATCGCCCGGCCGCGTGTCCGCGCGGCCGGGCGTATTATTTTTCGTTACGCTTCATTTCGCCGCGCGTCGCTCGAATTCTTCCATGATCGAGACTCCGCTCGACGTGCCGAGACGGGTCGCGCCAGCATCGAGGAGAGCGAGCGCGTCATCGAGCGTCTTGATACCGCCGGAAGCTTTTACCTTCATGCTCGAGCCCACGGTGGCGCGCATCAGCCGGACATCATCTACCGTTGCGCCCGCGGTGCCGAAGCCGGTGCTCGTCTTGACGTAGTCGGCGCCGCATGCGAGCGCCGCCTTGCAGACCGCGACCTTTTCGTCATCGGTGAGGTAGCAGGTTTCGAGTATGACTTTCAGAGTCGCCGCGGGCCGCGCGGCAACGGATTTCATGCCAGCTGGTTTGGCTGTCGCCGATTTTTCCGCCACCGGTTTCGCCACCGCCGCGATCGCCGCGAGCTCGTCCTGGACATACTTCCAGTCGCCTTCCTTGGCCTTGCCGATGTTGATCACGACATCGACTTCATTCGCGCCCTGGGCGATCGCGAGCCTCGTCTCTTCGACTTTGATGGCAGTCGCGGTGGTGCCGAGCGGGAAGCCGATACCCGTGCACACAGATACGCCCGAGCCCTTCAATAGTTCGGCGCAGAGGGGAACCCAGCAGAGATTTACGGCGACGCAGGCGAAACGTTGCTGTCGCGCCTCTTCGCAGAGTGCGGCGATCATGGCGCCGGTGGCGGTGGGTTTTAAAAGTGTGTACTCGATGCTCTTCGCGAGTTTTTCTTTGGTCATGGTTTGCCTTTCACCGATAGGACGGTCTACTGTAAGTGTCGATGAAGCTGTAGGGATACGGCGCCGCCTCAGCGCTCGCCGCGTCGAGCTGCCGCGCCTCGTCGTCGGAGAGGTCCCAGTCTACGCAGGACAGATTTTCCGCGAGCTGCTCCATGGTACGCGCCCCGATCAGCACTGAGGAAATGAAGCTCTTGGTCCGCAGCCAGTTGAGCGCGACCTGAGAAACCGGAACGCCCCGGTTTCGTGCGATTTCTTCCAGCGCGCCGAGGATTGCCCAGGTTCGCCCGTTGTCGCGCTTATCGGGCTGGTCGTACTCGCGGTCCTTGCGGCCGACGCGGCTATTCTTCGGCGCCTCGGTGTTTCGCTTGTACTTTCCGGTGAGCCAGCCACCCGCGAGCGGCGACCAGGCGAGGGTGCCGATGCCTTCGTCCTCGCAGAGCGGGAGAAGTTCCCACTCTGGGCTCCGCACGAGGAGGCTGTACTCAAGCTGGAGCGAGGCAGGCTGGGGAAGGCCATGGAAACGCCCGAGCATGACCATTTTCATGATCGCTGAGGGCGCGAAATTCGAGAGCCCGTAGTGGAGGATCTTTCCCTGCCTGATGAGCGCATCCATGGTGTCGACGACGAGTTCGAGGTCGGCGCCCCGGTCGTAGCAGTGGAGCTGGTAGAGGTCGATCGCCTCGACGCCCAGCCTGCGGAGGCTAGTTTCGAGCGAACGCACGATGTGCTTTCTCGAGTGGCCGATCTCGTTCGACCCCTCGCTCGCGCGATCGTTGAAGAACACCTTCGTGCCGATGATGAGGTCGTCGGTGTACTTGCGCTTTCTAAGCCACGCGCCGAGTATCTCTTCGGATGCCCCTCCGTTGTAGGAGTCGGCAGTATCGAGGTAGTTGCCGCCTTCGTGGATGTAGCGATCCAGAAGGCTGAAAGAGTCCGCTTCGTCGGTGGTCCAACCGAAGGTCTGCGTACCGAAACTGATTTCGCTGATCTTGAGGCCGGTTTTTCCAAAATATCGGTATTTCATGATCGTCCGAGAGCGTTCATGCGCGGGCTTGGCGCACGATCGCCAGGGCCTCCTTGCAGAGCGCGGTGATTTCGTCGAACTTGCCTGAGGCGATGAGGTCTTCCTTCACCATCCAGCTGCCGCCGATCGCCGCGACATTGCTCAGTTTGATGTACTGCGCGAGGTTCGCCGTATCGATGCCTCCCGTAGGCACAAAGGAAACGTCGCTGTAGGGGCCGTGCAGCGCCTTCAGCATCTTGATGCCGCCGGAAGCTTCCGCCGGGAAGAATTTCAGCACGGTGAGCCCTCGCTCGAGGCCCTGCTCGACCTGGCTCGGAGAGTTGATGCCGGGAACGATGGGAATGCCCCGCTCGATGCAGGCGTCAACGATCTTTGGGTTGAAACCGGGCGTCACGATGAACATCGCGCCCGCGGCCTGCGCCGCCTCGACCTGCTCGAGCGTGGTCACGGTGCCGGCGCCCACGAGCATCGCGGGAAATTTCGCGCGCAGGGCCCTTATCGCCTCTTTCGCTGCAGCGGTCCTGAAGGTAATCTCCGCCACCGGCAAGCCAGCATCGATCAAAGCCTTCGCGAGTGGAATGGCTTCCGAGGGCTGCGCGAGCTTGATGACCGGTACAATGCCATATTTCTTGATTTCATCAAAAATCGAACTCATAACATTTTCCTCCATGTGGATATGCGCAACGCTGGTGGCGTGCGATACACAAACTCTATTCCAATTCGTAGGCGCGATCCATCCGCGCCAGCTGGAAATCGGCGACATTTTTCGCCGAGAGCCAACGCTCCGCCTCGGGGACATCGATCGTGTTGAAATCGAACATGCCGAAGTGGTGGCCAATCGTGTGGGCAAACCCCGCCATGCGCGCGAGTTCTACCGCCTCCGCGAGCGAAAAGTTGCCGAGGATGCCCGCGTCTCTTCGCTCCTTGTCACGGCCATTCACCGGCAGGAGGGCCAGATCGATCTTGAACGAACTGAGGTTTTCCGCGAGCCCCTCGTACGGCGCGCAGTCGCCCGAGTGGTAGATCGTCAGCCCATCGACCGAGATTAGGTATCCAAGAAAAATGTGGTGTCCCGCACCGTCGATGGTGAGCTCTTCGTGGGCGGATGGTATCGGGTATATCTCGACCGATCCCAGGTTCATGGGCGCAAATGCGTCCGCCCCGAAGATTCTGTCGGGGGGAACCGCGCTCAATTTTGCGCTGCTTCGGCTCGCGGCCGGAACGACAAAGGCGCAGTCTGGATTGTGCGGCGCGACCGCGGTAACCGTATCGGCATCCAGATGGTCGCCGTGGTGGTGGGTCGCGAGGTAGACGCCCAGCGAGCGAATGCCGTGGGGATCGACCGGCGCGGCTATCATTCGCGCGTGCGGGAAACGCGTACCCGTGTACTTCACGCCGAGGCTGTTCGAGAGGTAGGGATCGATAATGAGCCTTGCCGACGGCGTATCGATGAGAAAACCCGCCTGGCCGAGCCACTGCGCGCGCGCGCGCGCGTCCGCGTTGAGAGGCGCGAGCGTTATCCCATTTTGATCCACAACCTTCAAAGAAGCAGCCATATTCCCCCCGCCCGCCGTTTCACGCTTGGTTCACGCCTTCCGGAGCGTGTCGAGAAGGTTGTCGATCGCCGCTTCCGCCGCGCGCTCGACGCTCTCGGCCGTAAAACCGCCGATGTGCGGCGTTACGATGACGCGCTCGTGCTTGGCGAGCGAAAAATCCTCGGGCGGTTCCCTGTCGAACGCGTCGATCGCGTAGCATGAGATAGACCCGTCCTCGAGCGCGCGGACCAGCGCCGCCTCGTCGACGAGGCTCTGGCGCGCCGTATTGATGATGATGGCGCCACGGCGCATGGAGGCCAGCCGGGCTTCGCTGATAAGCGGCCTTCTGTCCGGGAGCGGCGGGCAGTGCAGCGTGACGATGTCGGCGCGCTCAAGCAGCTCTTCCAGCGCGACAAAGCCGAACTCCGGCGAGGGCGCGAAGCCGCGGTCGGGGTAGGCGTCGTACGCGAGCGCCTTCATGCCGAAGGCCAGCGCAAAGCCCGCCACCAGTTTGCCGACCTTGCCGACCCCGATGATGCCGAGCGTCTTGCCCTCAAGCTCGAAGCCCTGGCTCCGCTTCCACTGCTCGGCCTTGAGACCGCGGTCGCTCGCGGGAATGCCGCGCGCGGCGGCAAGCATGAGGCCGACCGCCAGCTCCGCGACGCCACGGGCGTTGGCTCCGTCCGCTTTCCTGATGACGATGTGCCGCCGCGCGGCCGCCTCGGCGTCGATATTGTCGATGCCGGTACCGTTACGGCTTATCACTCTCAATTTCGATGCCGCGTTCAAAGTGGCTGCCGTGATGGGCTCGACGCCCGCCACGTAGCCCACCGCGTCGCCAATCACCGAAGCGAGCTCTCGCTCCGTCGGCTGCCGCCCAGGGCTCGGAAACACGAGCCCGTATCCCGCGTCCGTCAATTTTTTCAACAGCGGATGGTCGCCTTTCGAGAGCGACCGCGGGGTCACGATGATGTGTTCCATGTCGATTTACTCGATGACGACCGCGCCGGCGCGTTTATAGACTCTCTTGATGAAGCCTTCAGTTTCGATATCTCCATAATTGTGGCCCGACTCGGCGTTGTACACAAAGAACGAAACGAGCGGATCGTCTCCGCAGTTGACGGAGCGGTGGGCCCACGAGGGAGGCACGTACACCACTTTCCCGCGTTCCATCGGGAGGGCGGAAAAGTCGCCCTCTTTCGTTTTCATGAGGAGATAGCCACTCCCGCCAAGGCAGAGGTACACTTCGCCGGTTTGAATGACCTGGTGGTAGTGCCCTTTCGTCATAAAGCATTCTTGGCCCACAACACCTGGATACAGCTTCGAGATGCCAACCATCAGGTTTCCATAGACTTCGGGAACCGTGCGCTCAAAGACTTCGTAGTGAATGGGGTCGCCTTCCGCGATAAGGGCTTCGAGCGCCCCGGCGTCCGCGTAGTAGCCCCGCATGGATGAAGCTTTGCGCACCACATGATTCTTGTAATCCTTGATGATTCCTGTCGCCACATCCACATCGAAGGCGAAGGGCGCCATGTAGTTCCCTATCATTTCAACGTTCATAATCTCTTCCTTCAACGCTGTTCCGAAGCAATCCTGCAGAGATCGTCGAAGACCGGTCCCGTCACGGGGATCTCGCGGTTAAAGACTTCCGCCATGACGCGCGTCCATCCGTGGATGAAGTAGATCCAGCCGTCTTCAATGCTGAGTGAGCGCGACTTCTCCTGCTGTTTCGCCTGATCGAGGAACACGAGATTGCCCCGATAGTTGAACTCCCACACAAGCCCGCGTTCCGGGAATATCGCGCGATCGGAGAGGGGGCTGCCCTCCTGGTCCTTACCGAGTCCTGTCGCGTTCACCACGAGCGACTCGGGTTTGAGCGAGCCGACCACCGCGTCGTTCACCGCTTGCTCGGGCGCGTATACGTACTCGACAGGAATCCCGGGGTTGATCTTCGCGTGGATGGCCTTCATGTGCGCGAGGCGCGGTTCGCTTCGGTTCGTGACAATGATCTTGGAGGGCCACTCGCCGCGCGGTTTCTGTTTCATGATGTAGCAGGTGAGGGCGAGCGATGAGCCGCCCGCGCCGAGCACGCAGAGCTCCGCGCCGGTATTCCGCCAGTGTGGCTTCGGCACGAAGGCTTCCATCGCGAGGCCGCTCGTGATGGGATCCTTGGCGTCGCCGCGCAACTGTCCGGCGCGTTTCGCGATCGAGGAGATTTCACCGAGCAGCTCCGCGTAGGGATCGAGATACTCGAAGTAGTCTCTCGCCGCGGCAAGAAGGTCCATCTTGTGCGTGGTTACCAAGCCTCCGAGCGAGAGAGGATCGCCCTTGATGAACGCGACCACGTCGCGGTAGACCTTCGGGTCGTCGTGGATTTTGCAGTCGATTCCCTTGATCACCACATTCCCGTAGCGCAAGTAGTTCGCCCACTGGGGAAAAACGCGCATGATCGACGATTTCCCGGTGGTGACGCCGATGAAGTAGAAGGTGGGCAGGGTCGCCTTTTCAAGCTTGAAGGTTGCCATATGTCGTTTACGACCTTTCTTTGTAGTTGACTCTGTCGGCGTAGTATTCAGGAACGACGATTCCCTTCTCTTTGAGGAACCAGCGCGGAGCGTCCACCCCCGAGCACAGCGCGACGTTGCCCCAAGGCTCGAAGGCGCCGGTGCGCACGAAAAATTTCGGCTTCACCGCGAATTCCGACATGAACTGCGGGTAAGGCAGCGTTTCGATGGCGCATCGGTCGATCATCGATTCGATATCCGCGTAGAGTTTCGGGTGGTTGGTCTTCTGTTCGAGGGTGACCACGCAGCGCTCGTATACAAAATCACTCAGTATTGCCGCGAGGACCTGTCGCACGGTCGGAATATTCGCCTCGAGCGCCAGATCGATACGGCGCGCGTCATTGGGTATCGGGAAGCCGGCGTCAGTGATGATGATCCAATCGCCGTGTCCCATCGAGGCGATGGCCTCGCTCAGTTTCTGGTTCAGAATTCTGCCTTTCTTCATGGAATGCTCCTTTCGCCCGATCGCGTCGAGCGCGACAAGGCGGCGCCTTGCGGCGAAATCGCAGACTTACACGCTGACCTTCCGCGCGCGCAAAAATTCATCGATCTCTTCCCTGTGGGCCATCGCCGGCGCGGTTCCGATGCGTGTCACCGAGAGTGCCGCCGCCGCGTTCGCGAATACCGTCGCGCCGTAAATGTCCTTGCCCTCGGCCAGCGCGAGCGCGAACGCGCCGTTAAAGGCGTCTCCGGCGCCGGTCGTGTCCACCGCGTCGACCTTGAATGACGGTACGTGCTTAAACTCGCCCGCGCTATCCAATATCAGGGCGCCTTTTTCGCCAAGCGTAATGATGATGTTCCTGGCGCCCTTCGCCTGAAGCGCGAGCGCGGCTCGCCGCGCGTCCTCGACGCTCACCACCGGCACGCCCGAGAGCGTCGAAGCCTCGGTCTCGTTGGGCGTCAGATAGTCGATCATCGAGTAGTACTCCTCGGGAATCTCGTGAGCGGGGGCGGGGTTCATGAGAATCTCCATTCCCAGCTCCTTCCCCATCTTGAGGCTCACCGCGATCGCCTCGAAATTCGTCTCCAGCTGGAGCACGAGCACCGACGCGGGGCTCAGCGCGCGGATCGCGCCGCGCACCTCATCTTCGCCGAGCTGCCCGCAGGCGCCTGGAATGACAATGATCGAGTTCTGGCCGGTTTTTTCGCTCACCATGATGAGCGCCGCGCCCGTCGCGTACTCGTCGGAGCGAAGCACGTACTCCGCGTGGATTCCTTCATTTATAAAGTTTTCCAGCGCCATGTCGCCGAAGGCGTCGCGGCCGAGTTTGGTGATCATGGCCACGTTTCCGCCTGCCCGCGCGGCGGCGACTGCCTGGTTTCCGCCCTTCCCGCCCGGCCCTGACTTGAAGAAAGTACCCTTCACCGTCTCGCCGTCCACGGGGATGTGCGCGGCGCGCCCCATCAGGTCGGTCACAAAGCTGCCCATCACGATGATACGCGGCGCCGATCTATTGTCACTCGCACGATTCTTGTTCTGCATATTCATTCTCCGAGTTTTCGGAATATGTCTTTGAGATTCGCGTAGCTCGCTTCAAAGAGCGGGTAAAGCTTGCGGTACGACTGGGCGGCGGACGCGTTCGGTTCGAGCCTCAGCACGGTCGGATTGAGGCGCGCGCCGATCGAAAAATCCTTGAATAAGCCCTCGCCCACGCCGCCCGCGATCGCCGCGCCCATCGAGGTGGCCTCTTCGAGATATCGCGGCACGAGAATCGGCTTTTCCCACACATCGGCAAGAATCTGACGCCAGAGCTCGCTGCGCGCTCCTCCGCCGATCAGCGTAATCTCCCTGAGATGGGTCTTGAGCTCGAAGGCTTCGATGATCGTCTTGAGGTTGTAGGCGATTCCTTCGTAGACAGAGCGGAACACGTCCTCCTTCGAGTGCTTCGAGGTGAGCCCGATAAAGCAGCCTTTCGCGGAAGGGTCCCAGCGCGGGCTCCGCTCGCCGAGAAGGTAGGGCAAGTAGAGAAGATTGTTTGAGCCTGCGGGTGACTTTCTCGCGCCCTCTTCGATGAGGTCGAGCGCGTTGCCTCCGAGTTCTTTTTCCGCGTAAGTTTCATAACCCGCTAAATTTTGTTTCATCCATGAGATCGAAAGCCCGGCAGCCTGCATCGTGCCGCAGGGCTGATATTTATTTCCATCGAGATGCGCCCAGGTGATGTAGCGCATCTGTTCGTCATCGAGCGGAGCTTCGGTCTCGAAGGCGACCCAGGACGACGAGCCGAGAATCGCGTATGCCTTCTGCGCGCCAAATATTCCGGCGCCCACGATGGCACAGGAACCGTCGCCGCCGCCGAGCACGACCGGAGTCCCCTCGACAAGCCCCGTGAGCCTGGCTGCCTCAGCGCTGACTGTGCCGATCACGGTGGTCGAAGGGTAGGGGTCGGGGAAGAGCGCCGGGTCGATACCCACCGCGTTCAGGATCCGCTCAGACCATTTCTTCCCCACGAGATCAAACGCGTTCGTTCCCGACGCGTCGGAGTAGTCTGTCGCGAACTTCCCTGTGAGTTTCTGGACGATGAAATCTTTCGCGTGAAGCGTCTTGTAGGTCTTGCGATACACATCCGGTTCGTTGTCGCGCACCCACATGAGCTTCGTGAGCGTGTAGGAACTGATCGGCCTGTGCCAGACGATTCTATAGACCTCGCGCTCCG
>JAKALZ010000312.1 GCA_021813065.1 bacterium | reverse complement strand
ATCGAAGGCATTCCATGAATCTGAGCGGCCGCTCGCGGTCAATGATCTCGAGCCCCGAAGCGCCATTCGCCTCGCCCTGGCGCTTGAAGCGCTCGAGCCGCCGCATGTCAGTTTCATTGAATCCGACGACGACCTTGCCTGTGCGTTTAAAGGGCACGCCCAGCTCTCGCGCCACGGTGTCGAATTCTCGATTTCCCTCGATGCATACCTGCGCCCGGAGCGAGCCTGTTTTGTAGGTAAATCCCCCGTGGAGGACGCCGGAGTTCCGCGACGAGTTGCCCATCGCGAGATCGAGCTCCCTCTCCACCACACCCACGCGCAGTCTGTACCTCACCATTTCGCGCGCGATGGCGCACCCGACCACGCCCGCGCCGACAATGACTACATCGAAGGGTTCGCGCATCAGCGGACGCTCCCGTTATTGGAAGCTTCGAAAAACTTGAAGGCCTCGGCCGCTTGGGCAACTTCGATGGCTTCGAGGGCTATGGGCGTCACCAGGTCGCCGGAATCATCGAAGCGCAATTCCTGAGGCGCGTCGAGCGCTTCAAGTCCTGGATAACTTCCTCGAACCACATCGTCGTAATACGCTTCCGAGAGCATGATGTTCTCGATATGAAGACTGTTCGCGATCCGCACCACGCGCGCCGCTCTCGCCTCCACCCCATTCAGTGTCCGCAGGCAGGCCTGGATCGCTTCGCGCTCATCCGCGACCACCATGGGAATCATGGCGGATTTGAGCACGGTGCTCGTCAGGCAATTCGGATACATTTTTTCTCCGTCGAGCGAGCTGAACAGTTTCGCGGTGATCACATTCGCGAGCCCTGTGCCAAGCCCGTTCCCATGGGACACTTCCGAGAGCTTCAGCATGCACGTGCGTTGCACGGACAATCCGCCCGACGCGAATTCGGTGGAAAAAGTGCCGGTGACGTTGGGGTCCACTCCGGTTCCCGAATAATTCTTGCCGATTTCATCCACAATAAGGACATCGGCTTCGCCAACAAGAATGCGCGGCATATTCGCGAACGAGAGCTGCAGAAGCGCCGGTTCTCTCTCAAGAATGCGTTCGGCCGGCACCGCCTCGATGAGAAGGGTCTCGTCGTAAGCATTTTCCACGCAGGGAATCGCGAAGAGAATGGGCGCTGCCTTCAGCACGACGCGGGCATTCTCGATCAGATTCTCGGCGATTTTTCCCATGCCATCGCGGTGGACGCTCTCGGCGCCTTCGCGCTTTCCCAGCCCGACAACCATCATTTTTAGAATGCCGCTCTCATAGGCGCCACGAAACGCGTTGTGGGGCTTCACTCTGCACGCGATAATGATACCGTCCGCCTCGTAGGCGCTCTTTGCGCAAAACACAGGGTTCCCACGCGATGATTCCCCCAGAATGACCGTTTCCATGGAGTCGTCGATTGGGCATCCCATGGATTCTTTCGTGATACCATACCCCGCGAGTATTTCTCGCTGTCCTTCCGCCGTGGCGCCCCCGTGGCTCCCCATTGAGGGCACAATGAAGGGTTTCGCCTCCCGGAACAGCAACTCATCGACAATCGCTCTTGTGATGACGGCGACATTCGCGACACCCCTGCTCCCCACGGTTATCGCGATTCGCATGCCCGGCTTGATCTTCTCTGAGATACCGAGCTTCGCCATTTCTGTGGCGACCACTGTGGGGATTGCGCCGGTATCAATATGCGTTCGCGGAAAAGTCTGGCGCGCGTGGAACATGCGCGGAACGGGCGTTCTCGCGAGTATTCCTGAAACAATGCCGCCTTTGACTATGTTCATCGCTCTGTTCCTCTCGATTTTTCTGTGCCGTACCAGCGGCCGGGCCACCGTATCACCGGGCCGCTATGCCGCCGCACCGCAGCGAATCCGGGCCACGCTGCCGCTACAACACCGCGAACCCACAAGGCTTTCTATCTGAAAAAAGGGTCGTCGCGATGGACGACCCTCATGTCATAGGTGATCTATCGTTCTCGGAAGAGTGTGCTCCCGAGCGACCGATCCTAAAAACTATTGCTTCACCTCTTCTTTCGTCACCTTGGCGTTGGTGATGAGGTCCTTGTACTTGTTGTACATCGCGAACTGTTCGGCCATGTATTTGTTGGCGGTCGCCGGATCCATGTAGGTCGGGCTCACCATGAATTTGCCGAGATCAGCGATGAGGTCTTTGTTCGTGGAGATCTTGGAGAGCGCCGCGTCGAACTTGGAGATAACCGACTGCGGGGTGCCCTTCGGGAAGAGATAGAAGAAGAACTTCGTGAAGGAGAGATCAACACCCTGCTCTTTGAACGTTGGGACCGTCGGGAAGGCGGGGTTGCGCTCATCGGCGAATACGCCGACGACTCTGAACTTGCCAGACGCGACATAGTCTTTGATGATTCCGTAGGAGATGCCGATCATGTCGACCTGCTTGCCGAGAAGCGCGACGATCTTCTGGGATGCGGAACCGACGTCCACGATGTTCATTTTGATGCCAGCTTCACTCTCGAAAGCAAGCGCCTGGATGTGGGTAAGACCGCCAGTTTCAGTTGCGAACTTTACGGCACCGGGTTTGGCCTTGCAGGCGTTGATCACGTCAGTGACGTTCTTGTAGGGAGAAGAAGCGCTCACTACGAAAATGTTCGTGTTGTCGAGCACGCCGATTCCCGCGTTCTCGAAGGCAGTGAAATCGTAGTCGACGAGGCCAAGGATCTTGTTCAGGAACATCGAGGGGTGGAAGAAGAGCGCGGTGTAGCCATCCGGCGCCGAATCTTTA
>JAKALZ010000028.1 GCA_021813065.1 bacterium | reverse complement strand
GATCTACATACCTTACAACTAGATTCAATAATATGTCATCAATTTCAAGCCGGAGGGGCGCATCGCATGGATGACGATATCCTGACCATTGAAGAAGTAGCGAAGTACTTGCGTGTATCTGAGAGGACAGTGTACGACTGGGCCCAGAAAGGCGAGATACCATCCGGGAAGATCGGCACCGTCTGGAGATTTAAAAAGAGCGAAATTGAGCGATGGGTCAATGAACGTCTTTCTTCAAACAGGCCAGTCGCGCTCATCAGCAGCGTTAAAATTCAGAATATCATCTCGCCTGACAGAATTCTTTTCCTCAACTATCCTTCTAAGCGTGACGCGCTTATCGCGCTCGCCGAGAATCTTGCTTCAGCTCCTCAGATCAAGAATAAGCAGGAGCTAGTTTCAGAAATACTCCGCAGAGAAGACCTCATGAGCACCGCGATCGGCAAAGGAATCGCAATTCCCCACGTGCGTCTCAACTCGGTAACAGACCTCGTGGTATCCATCGGTATTTCCCGTTGCGACATCGCGGATTTTCAGACGCTCGACGATATGCCTGTGCGTCTTCTGTTTATGATCGCGGCGGCGTATAATCAGCACGCGTATTATCTGCAGACGCTCTCCTTTTTCTCCGCGCGTCTCAAGGTGGTAGAGCTGCGGGATAGCCTCCTCGGCTGCAAGACAGCACAGGAAGCGTACGACTTGTTGATTCGGCAGGATCAATAACCGCGTAACGCGCACAAGAGAGCACCTGCGGCGCGAGAGCGCATCGGCGGGTGCTCTTTATTTTGCTTGGAAAAGGAATTGTCTTGTGTATTTGAAGAGTCTTGAGATATTCGGATTTAAATCCTTCGCCGATAAGGTGCGCATCGAGTTCTCGCAGGGAATATCAGCCTTGCTGGGGCCAAACGGATGCGGCAAATCCAATATTGTCGACGCAATCAAGTGGGTCGTTGGAGAACAGTCGCCGAGGAGTCTCCGCGCGGAGTCGATGGGCGATATCATCTTCAATGGCACAGAGAACCGCAGGCCTCTCTCTGTCGCTGAAGTGACGATCACGATGAGCAACGACGGCGGAGCACTCCCTCTCGATGTGCCGGAGATTGAAGTCAAGCGGAGGCTCTATCGCTCAGGCGAAAATGAATACTTCATCAATGGAAGACAGTCTAAGCTGAAGGAAGTGCGCGAGCTCTTCTGGGATACGGGCATCGGTAAATCAGCCTACTCCGTGATGGAGCAGGGTCGGATCGATCAAGTGCTTTCATCAAAGCCTGAGGATAGGCGTTACCTCTTCGAGGAGGCGGCGGGCATTACGAAGCACAAGGCCCGTGCGCGCGAGGCGGAACTCAAGCTCGCCAAGACCGAAGAGAATATGCGGCAGATCGAGAGCATCGTGCGCGAGGTCAAGCACTCATACGATTCGCTGAAAACGCAGGCCGAGAAAACCACGCGGTACCGCACGCTCAAAGAACACATCTTCGAGACGGAGCTTGATCTCTACCTCGTACGGCTCAGGCAGTTTGTGAGAGATCGAGATAGGAGTAGCGCGCTCTTCGAGCAAAAGAAGCAAGAGCGTGAGGAACTCGTGCGGCGCGCTGAGCGAATGAGCCAGTCGATGTCGCAGGGGCTTGATCTCGTCAATGAACTCGAGGCCAAGCTTGTCGAGATGCAAAAGCTCCTCTATGGTCTCGCGGTTGAGAAGAATGGCAAGGAAAAACAGAAGACGCTCTTTGCCGAGCGGCAGCGAGAGCTCAAAGCCAAGATCGAGCAGCTTGAGGGGCGCGATAGGGCTATCGCCTCGAAGATCGAGGCGCTTCAGAACGAAGAAGGCGACCGCGAGGCCGAATACGCGGGCTATCGCGCTCGCATTCGCGAAGTTGAAGCGAATATTCGAACGTTCGACGAGAGCATATCCGCTGCCGCGCTCGCGGTGAAGGCTAATGAAGAGAGCATTCGACGCAATGCCACTGAATCGAGAGAGATCAGCGAGAAGACTTCGGAGCTCAGAGTGGAGCTTGATACGATCACGGAGCGGATCGCACAACTTGTCGATGAGCGACTGCGTCAGTCAGAGTCACAGGCGGAAGAGCGCCAAAACCTGGAATCGCGGATTAAAGATCACATCGGGGAGATTTCCCGCGCGGTCGCGGCGAGGGCGGACAAACTTCAGGACTACGCGCGCATCGCCCCGACCTTGAGTGCGCAGGAACGTACTCAGGAGGTCGAGAGGCTCGGCATGGAGCTGCGTTCTCTCTCCGAGCGCTCCAAAAGCCTCGAGCGGGATTTCCAGCAGTACATCGCCATCGCTCCTAGCTTTCTCAATGAGCTTGTCGCGCCCGAGGGCGTGATGACCCAGAAGCGCCGGATCGACGCGGCAATTCTCGCGCATCAGGATAGGCTGAAAAAGCTCGAAGCTGAAAATCAGAATCTTTCCGGGCGCAACGGCGACTTGGGCAGGAAGATTGAAACATACCGCAAGACCCTCGAAGAGGCACGGCTCGAAAAGACGAAGATTCAGGCGCAGATGGAGGCCGCTCAAGACGCGCTCTCGGTGCTGCGCAGGGAAATCGCCGGTCAGGAAGCGTACCGACGCGAGATCGCGAACGAACTGGCGAGTGAGCAGAAGAAACGCGCTGAGCTTGATGAGGAGATCCAGACGCTCGAGGAAGAGCTCGCGGATATTGAGCGCAAGGGCAGAAAACTCTCCGAGGATATGAATGAGCTTGAGAGTTCCATTAGCCTGAGAACCGCCGACCTCGCGGAGAAGCGCAAGGAATCCGCGGAGCTCGATCAGAAACTTCAGAGCATCCAGGGCGAACTCGAGAGTCTCCACATGGCGGTCGCGCAGAGCGAAACCGAGATACGCACGCTCAAAGATACATTTACGGAGCTCTACTCGCGTGATCTCTTAGCGTTCGAGACGCGGATGTATGAAATTCGTGCGCCGCTCTCGGAAATCCGTGAGCTCCTGGCTTCCTACAAAGGCTCACTCTCGGCGCTCGGTTCAGTCAACCTCATGGCGCCGGAAGAGTTCGAAGAAGTAAAGCAACGCTACGATTTTCTCTCTGGTCAGTACGAGGATCTCGTGAAGGCTCGGAGCGATCTCGTGCGCATCACGGACGAAATTCGCACCGAGAGCGCGCAGCTCTTCGTCGACACCTACAATCGCATCAAGAAGAATTTCCACAATATGTTCAGGCGCCTCTTCGGCGGCGGACGGGCTGAATTGCGTCTGCAGGACTCGGATCATGTGCTGGAGAGCGGCATCGAGATCTATGCGCAGCCTCCAGGCAAAAAGCTCGAGAATATCTCGCTGCTTTCGGGCGGCGAGCGGACGCTCACCGCGATCGCGCTGCTCTTCGCCACGTATATGGTGAAGCCTTCTCCCTTCTGCTTTCTCGACGAGATCGACGCCGCCCTCGATGAGGGGAACATTATCCAGCTCGTCAATCTTCTGAGAGAGTTCGGCACAACGAGCCAATTTATCGTGATTACGCACAACAAGAAGACAGTGGCCTGCGCGGACACGCTGCTCGGCGTCACAATGGAGGAATCTGGCGTGACCAAAGCTATCGCGATCCGCGTGCAGAATGATAACGGCATCGTGCGGCCCATATACAACCGCGAAGACTCTTTCGCGGAAGAAGAGGTCCGGTACGAAGAGGGTCGCCAACTCGATGACAAGCCACTAGCAGGCGCTTTTGAGAGCGCGACGAACGCGGCGGCGTCGGCGGGTGACTCTGACCGCGCGAATTTGAGCGAGGCAAAAGGATAGGCTGATGAACGCGGAAGCGCGAAATGAACGCATTTTCTATCAAGATCCATCGAGGACAGAGTTTGATGCGAAGGTACTCGAAATCGCGCACGTGGAGAGTGACACCGACAGCAACGAAACCGCCGCCGTTGACGATGTGCTCAGCCCAATCGAAGCGCGGGTACACATACGGTTCGACGCAACCATTTTCTACCCAGAAGGTGGCGGCCAGCCTCCCGACCTCGGCTGGATCGGCACCAGCCAGGTAGTCGATGTGCAAGAAATCGATGGTGATGTCTGGCACACGGTAACGGGGGAAGGAGCCAAGTCACTGCGCGTCGGCGATACCGTGCATCTGCGCATCGATGGCAAGCGCCGACATTACCACACCCAGCAGCACACGGGGCAGCACCTCCTTTCGGCCGTGCTTGAGCAAGATTACGACATCCACACACTTTCGTTTCATCTCGGCGAGGAGTATTGCACTATCGATGTGTCCGCGAAGAATCCGGCGGAGCTTTCGCTCGGCGAGATCGAAGCGAAAGTTGAGGCGTGGATCGCCAGCGACGTGCCTGTGCGCGTACACTACTGCCCGCCAGAGGATGTTTCGTCTTTTAGGCTGAGAAAGCGTCCGCCTGTTGATGAAGCAGTGATCCGGGTTGTGGAAATCGATGAGTACGACTGGTCGCCCTGCGGTGGCACGCATGTTGAGCGCACGGGGCAGATTCGAGTCCTCAAAATTCTTTCAGCCGAGCGCTACAAGGGCACCACGCGCCTCTACTTCGTCGCAGGCGCGCATGCTATCGAAGTGCTTGCGCGCGTGTACGAAGAGGCGCGGCGCGCGGCGCTTCTCTTGAGCGCGGGAGTGGAGAATCTCGCGGCGAGGGTGGCTGAGAGCATCGAGAAGGCCGCGCTTCTGGACCGAAAGTGCAAGCGCTACGCGCAGCAGAGCGCGGATAACGCGGTGGCACTCGCGGCCGAAAGGCTCGCGATGGAGAAGCCCAGCGCGAAGAGCCTGGCGGCGAATGCTGGAAGCGAGGTGCCAGGAGCGGCCACGGCCGCGAGTGCCCGCGATGTTCTCGTGTTCGAACTCGAAGATGAGGACGCGGATCGGGCAACCGCGCTCGCGAGAGCCGCGGCGGCGATCGGCAGGGCAGCGCTTGCGCTCTCTGCCCCGGAGATGACAGTAGTGGCGCAGACGCCTGCCAGCGGCGATTTCCCAGCACTCGCGACGGCGCTCAAACCCACGATGGCGCGGTTTGGCGGACGCGGGGGCGGAAGCCTTACCTTCTTTCGAGCGAATTTTCAGACCTTAGATGAAGCGCGGCGCTTTGTGGAATGCGTCAAGGATTTGCTGCGAGACGGTACCGCCGCTGGCGCAAGTAAGCGCGGATGAGCGCGGATGAATGCCAGCATAGCACGGACACGGCGCGTGCCGCCGCCGCTTGCATAATTCTACAGCGCGAGCGGCCGCCTATTGTCCGTGAGACGCTCGCACAGATATTCCCTGTCCAGGTTGAGTTCGCGAATGAAGAGCCGCATCTGCTCCTCCGAGAGGAGATTCTGCTCGGCGTAGAGATACGCCAGGGCGCGCTCCGCGATGAGCGGCACCCTGAGCGCGTTGAGGTGCATCTCGTGCTCCTCGCCTGATCCCGAGCGTCCTTCGATCGAAGAGTAAAGCCTCGAATCTTCAATATTCCCCTGAAGCGCGCTCAGCTCCGCGAGGAGCGGCGCGATGTTGCCCCGCGCGGCGAGTTCGCCGAAAGGCTTGAGCGTAAAGAATGTGTACTCCTTCCCCGGCAGATAGTGGTGCTCGTCGCATCGCGTGCAGTAGTTCGGTTCGCGCCCGTCGTGTTTCGCCCTATCTCCCCCAATGATGATGAGCGGATCGAAGTAGAGCGCGGGACACTCATGGTTGTCCACGGAGTAGTAGCGGTAGGTGTACAGCGAGTCCCTGAGGCACTCGTCGTGTTCGCAGTAGGCGGTGAGGGGGATGATATCGGTCGCGGTTTCGAGAAGGAGTCGCGCGGTTTGGTTGAAAATTTCTCGGCGAAAATTGAGCACGAGGGTGGGGTAGATGAAGCAGAGCCCGCGCGAGTCAGCCTCATCCTTCATGAGGTAGGCGATGCGCTCATCGAAGAAAGCGGCCTCGTCGATCACCCAGGTGCCCACCTCCGAGTTCTCCGCGATGAGCATCTCGAGCTCGAAGGAGTCCTTGGCGGCGCCGATGCGGTTGCCGCAGCGCTCGAAACCGCCACGGTAAGCGAGGGCATCGTCGGGGTAGTCGGGGAAACGGCTCTTGTCGAGGGCGGAGCGAACAACGAACACATCTCTGCGATCGACCGCGCCTGAACTCGTTAATTGTGCGGCGGCTCCCTTCTTTTTCAGCGCGATGCGGCTGTCGCGCCACACGCGCGCGGAGAACTCAGTCTTCCCAGACCCCATAGGTCCAATGACGAGAATGCGCTTGCCCGATGAGACAAAATCGTGGTGCTTCGCCATCGAGTGAATGTTGAGTTGCGGAAAGCCAAGGCTCTTTAGAAATTCGCCCGTTTCATCGTTGTGCTGCATGATGACCTACTCTCTTTCCTTCATTTGCTGAGCGCGACGAGCGATGGCTGAGCGAGGTCCGCGCGGACAACGTTCGGATTCACACTCGGTGTACCGAACGCGAAATATTTGTAGGGATGGATGTCGAGCGCGTTCTGGTACCAGCCCTCGATGTAGTCGGTATCGATCACGGACGCGGCGAAGTTGTGGTAGATGGGGAGACAGGCGCCGCTCTGCAGCAGCTCGGTCTCTGCCTTTGAAAGAAGCTGCATGCGCGCATCGTCGCCCGCGCTGTACGACTGCTCCATGAAGTTCATAAAGACTTGGTCGCTGTAGCCGGAGATATTAAGGGGCGCGCCCGTGGTCCACATCTGGAGAAAAGCCTCAGGGTCGGCGAAATCGCCAATCCAAGTCTCGTGAGCCAGCGTAAATGAGCTCGCATCCGCGCGATTGCCGATAGTTTCATAGTAGGTGGCGGGCACCATCGGTTTGAGCGTCACCTTGAGGCCGATTTCCTTCTCCCAGGCTGTTTTGAAGGCGGTCGCGATAGAGCGCGGAGTCGCGTAGTCGGCGTAGGCTATCGTGACCTCAGGCAGTCCCGCGCCGTTCGGGAAGCCAGCGTCCGCGAGCAGCTTCAGCGCCTCGTCGCGATTTGGCGCCTCGATACCCTTCGTCTTGGAATATCCGGGAAGAGGAAGCACGAGGGTCGTCGCGGGGAGCCTGTAGAGATCGCTGGATCGAATGCTGTCCCAGGGAAGCAGAAGCGCAAGGGCACGCCGCACGCGCTGATCGCTCCAAGGAGCGATCCGACAGTTGAAGAACCAGTAGTGTGTCGAATAAATCGGGAAGTACTGAATCGCGGTCTGGAGCAGAATTTGATCGAAGTTGCCCGGACCGTCGAGCCAGTGGGCATAGCCGGTATTGAAGAGTGAGGTGGCCTTCGCGTCGTCGTCGGTGAAGATCATGCGTAGCTTCGGAATATGCACGTTCGCGGCGTCCCAATACTGATCGTTCTTTTCGAGCATGAGCTCGCTGTCGGTCATCGAGACTGGTTTGTAGGGGCCATCGACGGGGTAGGGGATAGCCGATCTCCAATCTTTCACCTTGTAGAGCGAGGGGTGAATAAGGGCGAACGACTGGTGGCAGAGCAGCCGTGTGAAGTACGCGACAGGCCGCACTAGCGTTACTTCGAGGGTGCGCGCATCGATCGCTTTGATACCCACGCTCTCTTTGTTCTTTTCGCTGCCTTTAGCCTCGCGGTACGCCTTCGCTCCAACAATGACGTCGAAGAAGGTGGCGTAGTCCGCGTTCAGGTCGAGCATCCTGAACCAGGAACCGACAAAATCTTCGGCGGTGATGGGGGTGCCGTCGGACCAGCGCGCGTTCTCGCGGATCGTAAAGCGGTATAGCTTTTTGTCGGCGGAGCGCTCCCAGGACTGTGCCAGCGCGCGTATAGGATCGAGAGACTGTGGATCGTAACTGAATAGTCCCTCGTAGAGCGCGGTTTGAATCTGCGCCTCATTCGAGAATATCGCTCTCTGAGGATCGAGCTGGGGAAGCTGCGCACCGAACACGCTGACGAATTCTGTTTCTTGGGCCTGATTCTGGGTCTGCGTTTGATCTATCGTGTTGCTCTGATCCTGCGCCGCCAGCGGCAAGAGCAGGAATACCGCGGCGATCGCGGCCAAGATATGCCTTGAGTTCATGGATACAAGTATGCGATATAATAGTTCGGAAGGCAATCAATATGGGTGTTGAAAAAACGTTCACGCCAGAGCGCCTCGTGGTAGGAGTGCTCTCAGCCGAGGATACGGCAGAACTGGCCGCCCTGGAAGCGTTGCGCGCGCGCTTCGGGCAACTCTGCTTTCAGCCTGAACGAGAAGAATTTCACTGGACCGACTATTACCGCCCAGAGATGGGTGAAAGAATTATGCGCTCCTACTGGGTCTTTGAGAGACTCGTCGACCCTTCAACGCTCTCGGCGATAAAGCGCGAAACCGACAGCCTCGAGCAAAGACTCGCCGTGGAAGGCAAGCGCAGGGTTAATCTTGACCCCGGCATGCTCGGAACCGCGCGCTTCTGCCTCGCCACCACAAAAGATCGATCGCACAGATTGCCGCTTGCCGACGGCATTTACGGAGAGCTCACGCTGATCTACGAACATGGCGGGTTCAAAGCGCTTCCCTGGACCTACCCTGACTGGGCTTCGGAGCCGGTGAGACTCATGCTCTCGGCTGAGAGGATGCGTCTTCTCGATGATCTGCGCCATCTTCACCTTCTCTGAGCTGTGGAATTTTTAATTCGAAGAGAGAACCCTCGTTCGCCCAACTCTCGACGCGGACCGAACCGCCATGCGCCACCGCGATGTGCTTGACGATCGCGAGGCCGAGGCCTGAACCGCCACTCGACGGCATCCCGGGCGCGTGATCGGCTTCCTCGCTGCTTCGCGATTTATCCACCCTGTAGAAACGCTCGAAGATGTGCGATAGATCTTTAGGCGCGATGCCCATGCCAAAGTCGCGCACGCGCACGACAACCTGCGCATTTTCAACGGCAACGTCGACGGTGATTTTTTCACGAGAGCCTGAGTGCTGCACCGCGTTTGCCATAAGATTGAACACGGCTTGCTCGATGAGGCCCGCGTTCGCGTCGATCTCGAGGTCTTCGGGGCAGGATATTTCGATGCGGCCGGTTGTTGGGTAACGAAGCCGTACCGTCGTGGCTGTCTCCTTGAGCACTGGCGCAAGTTTGAACCGTTCGCGCACGATCCACAATTCAGGGTCATGCTCGAGCTTAGCGAGCATGAGAAGATCGGCGACAATCCGCTCCATGCGGACAGCCTGGTGTTCGATCATCTGAGCCCACGCGCGCTGCTCCTCTTCGATCCCGGCGCTCGAGAGCATCTCCGCATACCCTTTCACGATTTGGACTGGCGTGCGCAGCTCGTGGGACACATTGGCGACAAAATTCTTCTTGAGGTTTTCCATCTTACGAAGCGAAGTGATGTCGCTGATGACTACCACCACGCCCTCGGATTGACCAATGGCGAAACGCCGCGCCTTCGCCGCGAGAATTGTCTCGCTCTTGTCCCGGATCACCGAAAATTCCTCGAGCTCGGCTCCCCCTTCGGCGACGCAGCGCTCGATGATCTTCTGGAGAGCGGGAGCTTTGAAAAAAAATGATTCGAGCGCCCGCTCCTTGTCGCGCGGAACTCCAAACAGAAGATATGCGGCGCTGTTCGCGGCGATGAGCTCGCGCGGCGCGCGCAAGGCGATGATAGCTTCGTCCGTCGCGTCGAATATGGACTGGAGACGTTCTTTGAGCTCGGAATTCGAGCGAGATTGGAGCCGGAGCTCCTCGCTGAGCCTCTTGAGCTCAAGATCGAGCGCGGCGCGCGACTCGCGGCGCACGCTGCCTAGGCGCAGGGCGAGCGTGACGCAGACGACGATGCTGAGCGAACCCGAAAACAGCGCGACGAACATCGCGCCGAAACGCGAGAGGAGAAGCGAAAGCGCCGCGACAGCCACCAGCGCGGCGACAGCGATCGCGAGCGCGCGCGTTTCGCGCTCCGAACCATAGGGAATCCGCTTCATTGGTCCCTGAACCGATAGCCTACGCCCCGAACGGTCTCGATAAGCTCGCTCCTGTCTCCGAGCTTGCGCCGGATCGCCAGAATGTGCACATCGATCGAACGCTCAGTGACCGCGGCATCTCCTCCGCGAATTTCCGCGATGAGCCGCTCGCGCGGGAAGACTCGCCCTGGATTCTTCATGAGGAGCTCCAAAATGGAGAACTCCGTAGCCGAGAGGTCGATGGGGCACTGATCGCTCAGCACCTCGTGGCGGGCACTGTCCAAGGTGACGCCGGAGCCGTGCACGCGGTGGCCATCAGGCGCGGGCTCGTCAATGCCATCGTGCCGCCTCAGCACTGCGCGCAGCCTCGCCTCGAGAACCTTCAAGCTGAATGGCTTTACGACATAGTCTTCCGCGCCAAGCTCGAGCCCCGCGACCACGTCGCTGTCGTCGTCTTTCGCCGAAGTGATGAGTATAGGGATGGACGAGAGCGCGGCGTCCTTTTTGAGTTTTCGAATAAAAGCGAATCCATCCATACCGGGAAGCATGAGGTCGAGAAGAACCGCGGCAACTGTCCCATGCTTGAGAAAGGCAAGGGCGCGCTCCGCGTCCGGCTGCCAAATGGTATGATAACCAGCTTTTCCGAGGCTCGTCGAGATCATAGTAGCGATGTCTCGGTCGTCTTCCACGATCAAAATACTGTCCATGCCACCCTCACGCGTTGAGCTCAGCGTGGATACCCTCTACCATGTAGAGAATCGATTCGCACGCATTCGTCATGTGGTCGCCGAGGCGCTCGAGATAGCCCGACACCTGAATGAACTTCGCGGCCTTCTCCGCGTCGCCGGGCCTCGAAGCGAGCAACGCGAGCATCTCCTTGATGAGACTCTTGTGGAGGTGGTCGATCTCATCGTCCATGAGGGATACCTGGCGAGCACGTGTCGCGTCTCTGTGAATGAATGACTCAATCGTTCCGGAGATCATCGCGGCGCCGACCTCGGTCATCCTTTCCAGCATCTCAGTCTGGCGCCACTGCGGCTCTTGCGCGAAGTGCTTGGTCGCCTTGGCCAGATGGGCCGCGTAGTCCGCGGCGCGCTCGAGGTCGGAGGCCATCTGGATGGAGCACAGCAGCAAACGGAGATCCTTCGCCACAGGCTGCTGTGTCGCCATCGTCGTGGCGACGAGGTCGTCGATTTCGAGCTGCTGCGCGTCGATGGCGCTATCGGCCTTCTTTATCTTCTTCGCGGCCTCGGTGTCGCGCTCGCGGAAGGCGCGCATCGCCTTGAGAAGGGAATCGGATGCAGCCGCGCCCATCGCGCTCATTTTTGCGCCTATTTCGAGAATCGCGCGCTCGAATGCTTCACGCGGCATGAAGTTCCTCCCTGTTTTGATCAGCCAAAGCGGCCCGTGAGATAGCGTTCGGTTCGTTCGTCTTCGGGAGCGACGAAGATTTTTTTGGTTGGTCCAACTTCAACGAGATCTCCCATGAGCATGAAGGCGGTGGTGTCGGAGACGCGGCCAGCCTGCTGCATATTGTGCGTCACAATGATGATAGTATAGTCATTCCTCAATTCTGAAATCAAATCCTCAATGTACGAAGAAGCGATGGGGTCGAGGGCGCTCGTGGGCTCATCCATGAGTATAACATCGGGTTGAAGCGCGATTGCGCGCGCGATGCAGAGACGCTGCTGCTGGCCTCCGGAGAGGGTGAGGGCGCTTTTTTTGAGCTTATCTTTGACTTCGTCCCAGAGCGCGGCCTTCTTGAGGCTGGTCTCGACGAGCTCATCCATGTTGCCCGCGTAACTGTGCGCGTTAGCCGCCCACGCGATATTCTGGTACACGCTCTTCGGGAAAGGGTTGGGTTTTTGGAAGACCATGCCGATATAGCGACGGATCGCGACGGGGTCTACCGCGGGGTCATAGATGTTGCGTTCGCGGTAGAGCACTTCGCCAGTCGTGCGCGTGCCGGGTATTAGCTCGTTCATACGGTTGAGGGCGCGAAGAAGGGTGCTCTTGCCGCACCCCGAGGGGCCGATGATCGCGGTGACATTGCGCTCCGCGAAGTCGATGGTGACACTTTTTACGCCCCGGTGGCCATCGCCGTAGGTGATCGAGAGTTCCTTTGTCTGGATGATTGAGCCAGTTTCTTTTAGAGCATGCAGCATAGTACATCTCGACGATACTCGATCAGGATAAGCTCAGTGTGAGCGAACTGTTAAAAAGCGGTTAAATGAGATTCTTTCAAAAGTCGGACGAGTTTTGAAAGAATAACTTTGTAGTGCGGCATTTGCGCACGATTTCAACGAAAACGGAGCAAATGCAAAGC
>JAKALZ010000311.1 GCA_021813065.1 bacterium | reverse complement strand
ATCGACCACGATGGCCACGACAAGCGATCCCTCTACCACGTCCGATGACTTGACCGATGAACTTGCAACTATGGATTCTACGGCGGCGCTCGACTCTACGGCACTTCTGACCAAGCTGAGCGTACAATTCGGCGTGGAACTCTCAGTGTTGCAAGGTCTGAGCGCGCAGGGCTACAGCGCCGGGCAGATATGGCTCGCGTTGGAGATTTCCAAACAGTCTGGCGCGCCCCTCGCAGACGCGGTAACGACCGCCGCAAGCATGGGCACGGAAGGACATGGCTGGGGCGTGCTCGCCAAGGCTCTTGGCGTCGATCCGGGCTCGGCGGAATTCTTACAGCTCAAAGAGCAGATGAGAACCCGCACCCGGACCATGGCTTCGGAGATCGGCGCCGAGCATGGCAACAAGGTCATGGCGCAGGAGAGAACCGAGACTACCGCTGAATATCATGGCGCGGGATCAGGGAAGCCTGAGGGCGCGGGCGAAGGCGCGGGTGTTGGCGCTGGCGGAGCCGGAGCGGGCGGAGCTGGAGCTGGCGCCGGAGCGGGCAGCGGCACGATGGGCGGAAAGCATTGATACTCTTCCCATCCTGAGAGAACCCCCACATGGGGCTGGCAGCCGGGCACATTGCCTGGCTGCCCTTTTTTGCCTTGCTTTATCCTTCTATTCACCCTATTCTAACTCATTGTTCACGCGCAATTTGAATAGTGAGGCGCGACTCGATCAAAATAATTCAAAACAGGGGGAAGTTATGATGATGAATCCAAAAACCGCGGCATTCGCCGCGGCGCTCATTCTTTTTACAGCCAGCCTGAACGCTCAGCAGCTCTCGCCTTCTGCTCCGCTTGTCGATTTTCCGCAGACGGCCGCGTACGACTACACGCAGGAAGCAGGCGCGCGGACAGCCTCGGATTCGCCCTTCGGTTTCAGCGACCCCGCCGAGGTGGACGCCCTGCTGGCCGGCGCCGAAGCGGCCAAGGCCGCAGATTTCGCCAACACAGGCGCTCCTTCGCCCGACGATAGCCTCGCCCTCACGCGGCGCTACTTTTCAAACGCTTTCACGACTATGGGACCGCTCGAGCGCGCTGAATTCTCGAGCCTCCTTCCCGGCATCGACCGCTTCGCCGCGATTACGCCGAATGCCGCGCGCGCCGCCTCGCTCTCGATGGCGGCCGCCACTGCGGTGATGTACACCGCCACACCGAACTTATTCCTGTCGCTTGCCGCCGCGGTTTTCGCCCTCGCGCCCTCGGACGCGAACGCGGCCGACACCTTCGCGAGCGCGATTGTCACCTCCGGCGAGCGCAGCCCAGAAATCTCTGACATGGGCGCGCTGAGAAACGACGCCGCCGCGATGTACCGCTACGCTATAGCGCGATCGCTGTCGGCGGGCCAATTCACGGGCGCGTCAGCAATCCCGCTCGCGAACCTCGGCAATCTCTACGTCGACATGGGCCGGATCGAGGAAGCGCGGAGTACCTTCCTCGCCCTGCGCCATCTCGACCCTGGCTCTTGGGACGCGGCGGAGGGTCTCGCGGCATGCTTCATCGCCGAAAATCAGCTAGAGAACGCGAAAAAGGTGCTCGAGGACCCACGCCTGGCAGCGCCAGCTGTGGTCGGCGCGGCGCGAACTTCCTCTAAACAGCTCTCGGACACCGACGAGGCCGCCCAACTGCCCATCGATGCGCCGGATAGCGCCCACGAGAACGCCATCGCGCAGCTCAAGTCCCAGGACATACTCACCTCGGCGGATTTCGTCGGCGGACTCGATCAGAGCGAGCGCAACAAGATCAAGTACTTCGTGGAAAACCTCCCCATTCAGGGAAGTTACGCGGCGCCACCCATCACCATGATCTCGCAGTTCAGCACCCTACGCACCATAAGCGCACCCCCAGGCGTCAGTGCGCTGCGCGACTTCGCCGAGGCATTCGGAGCGTACAGTATCCGTGCGGGCGTTTCGATGGCCACTCAACAGCTGAATATGGCCTCGATCCTTGGCCTTCAGATCGATCCGGGCGTCGATCTCGCGGATGTCGCTGCGCATCCTGAAAAATATGAGAACGCCGAGCCCAATGTGACGATCAGCGGCATGGACGAATTCATGGCCAACGTCCAGAACATGGCGCAGATGGCTCAGACTGCCCAGACTGATCTCGCGGCGGGAAGAACGGGCTCTACGCTTGCCCTCGCCGCGAAGTCCGACCCAGGCTTCACTATTCTCCGCATCGATCCGAATGCCTACGCCGACCCCTTCAACATCGTTATCCAAAAACACAACTTCGTGGTGTTCTACCGCAAAATGAACGCCTACAACGGCTATCTTTACTCGGTGAACAAGCGGACGGACGCAACGCTCAGGGACATCATCGATCAAACCCGCTCCAAATTGGAAGCGATCGCCGCGCGAGAACAGGCGGAGATCGATCAGTACAATCGCGAAAAGGAGCAGGCTGAAAAGGCGGGAGAAAACACCGACACCGCTAAATGGAAACTGCGGCTTCATGCCATCCACACCGCCTATTTCCACGAATACAACGCGCTCGACGAGATCGCGTGGAGTCAGGCGACCTTGATCGCCTCGACAGCATACCTTCAGAAGATCAAACCCACCGCCGAATCGATGTACTACGATGTGCTGCGGCATGTCGCCTTGATCTCAGACCCCTCCGTGCGCGAATCAAAGGACATCGCGCTCAAGGCTGCCATCGATCGTGCCGTGATGTGGGGGCTGCAGAACGTGTTTGTGGCCTACAGTTCCTCCCACTACGCCAGATCG
>JAKALZ010000310.1 GCA_021813065.1 bacterium | reverse complement strand
GTGGTACATGGTGACCACGCCGTCGAAATCGCCCGCGAATGCCTTGATGAAGAGCACATCCGATGAAAAGGGTCCTGCTGCGTCGATGCCATCGGCGCGCGCGGCCGCGATGGTCGGAGCGATCACGTCGATCTCCTCGCGCCCGCACATGCCGTTCTCGCCCGCGTGCGGATTCAGCGCGGCGAGCGCGATCCGCGGCCGCGCGATGCCGGCCCGTTTCAGCGAGCTGTCGGCCAGGCGTATGGCTCTCCCGATCGACTGCGGCGTGAGGTTCTGGCTCACTTCCTTGATGGGGATGTGGCTCGTGGTGCGCGTGGTCCAGAGATTGCCCACCACGTTGATCTCGCCGAAGGGGCCCGTGTGGCCGAAGAGGTGCGCCAGAAAGTGGTGTTCGCTCTCATAGGGGCTTCCAGCCATTTTCATCGCCGCCTTGTTGAGCGGCGCGAAGCAGAATCCCTGTATCTCTTTTTTATTGAATAGATCAACCCCCGTTTCGAGCATGCCGAGGCAGGCCGCGCCACTTTTAACGCTGAGCGAGCCTACCTTGAAATCGACAGCGGGATCGAGGTTTTTCTGGTCGAGGATGGGGATTCCTAGTCTCCAGTCGGCGTCGGACACACTCGCGATAACCTGGTATGAGAATTTGACGCGCGCGCTTCGCATGCCCAGTTCGAGCACGCGGGCGTCGCCGATCAGTATCGGCCTGCAGAGATTGTCAAAGAAGCGCGCCGTGCAGAGTTTCGCGACGAGCTCGGGGCCGACGCCCGCCCCATCTCCCAGTAACACTCCAATGGTTGGTATATCTGACATTCGCTTTCCTCTCCATTTCATGGTGCATGTCGAAAAAGACCAATAGTGATATGCAAGGCGCGTGCCAAACACACTATTTATGAGGCGAAAAGCGGTATCTGCATGAATTACGATGAATTGAGTGAGTTTTGCGCGCTGAGGACGATGAGGGCTGGCTGCTGAGAGAACGGTTGCGCGGCAAGAGTGTTTCAAAATACGCATAGTGTTGTTTCAAATATGAAACACAATTGCAGCATCACTGAAACATTTGTTTCTCTTGTTTCAGCCTGCGCCAGAGAGTCGTCCTGCTCATGCCGATGGACGCGGCGAAATCGGCGTGGTTCATGCCGCTCGCGGCATAGCGGGCAGCCAGGCTCGCGCCGCTGTCGGATGCGGTAAGAAGCGGTTCTTCGCACTGCGCGCGGGAGGCGGCGCCAAGCGCGGCGCGCGTCGGCAGCTCCTCTTCGGTCAGTGCGCCTTCGCGCGGAATGCCCAGCGCGGTCTCAATCATCGCCGCGCTCACCGGGTTCCCCTCATTCAGAATGACGAGCCGCTCGCAGAGATTGCGCAGCTCCCGCACATTCCCTTGCCAGGAGTAGCGCCTGAGCGCCTCGATCGCCTCTGGTTCGATTCGAGGTTCGCGCACTGAGGCCCGGACCGCGAATCGCGCGATGAAGTGGAAAAAGAGCATCTCGATATCCTCGGAGCGCGCGCGCAGGGGAGGAATCGTGAGATTGAGGAGGTTTATTCTATAGTAGAGATCCTGGCGGAACTGGCCAGTTTTCAATTTTTCTCGCATGTCGATGTTGGTGGCGGAGATGACGCGCACGTCGACGGGCACGACGGTGTCGCCGCCGATGCGCCGCACTTCGCGCTCTTCGAGGACGCGGAGGATCTTCGCCTGGAGGCTCAGGGGCATTTCTCCGATTTCGTCGAGGAAGATCGTGCCCTTGTGGGCGAGTTCGAAGAGTCCGATGCGTCCGCCCTTTGCCGCGCCCGAGAAAGAGCCCTCGGTGTAGCCGAAGAGTTCGCTCTCGAGGAGCTGTTCGGGGAGGGCGGCGCAGTTCACCGCCACGAAGGGCTGGGCGCAGCGTTTGCTCGCGTTGTGGATGCTCTGCGCGAAGAGCTCCTTGCCGGTGCCGGTTTCGCCGACAATAAAGACGCTGGAGTCGACCTGGCTGTACTTGAAGGCGCTCGCGATGGCCGTGCGCATGATCTGGCTCTTGAAGGTGATGTCGCTGAAGTTGTAGTGCGCGATGAGGCCCTTCTTGCTTAGGGCTTGGCGGATGGTGCGCTCGGTTTCGCGCAGGGCCTCGACGTTCCGGCAGGTAACAAGCACGCCGTACCGCTCGCCATCGACGGTGATCGGTGTCTTCTTGATGAGAAGGAGCTGGTCGCCGACGGTCCGCAGCACGCCGGTCTCGCCCTGGGAGCTCAAGACTGTTTCGCTCTCGGTTTCGGGGAAGATTTCGGAAAGGGGCAGGCTCTCGAGGGACTTCGTTCTGTCCCCTAGAAAAAGCGCCGAGGCCTGCGCGTTGGAGGCAAAGACTGCGCCCGCGCTGTCGATGGCAAGCATCGCGTCTTCGGCGTTGTTCAGGACTGTGGCGATGAGGTTCGTCCTCGTGCGCTCCCTGTTGAGCGACTTTGCCGCGGCGAGCGCTTCGTTCAGCGCGCGGATCGTGGCGTCCTTGCCCGACTTGATGTGGAAGTGCCGCAGCCCGAGATCTTCGCAGCGCCGGCAGAGCGTGAGGCCGCCGATGAAGGTGCGGACGCCGAGCTCGTAGAGTTCCGCGATAGAGGCATAGAGTTCAGCCTCGTCTTCAGCCTGGCGGAGAAAAATCGGAATGCCGAGGAGGTCCTGGAGAAGGGCGGGGTGGCAGATATCGGGGTCGGTGAGAATCACGCCAACTCCCGCGCCGTTGTCGATCTCGCGACACTTGAGGAGTGCTTCGATGAGGTCACTGATCGAGATGGATATTTCGACCAT
>JAKALZ010000309.1 GCA_021813065.1 bacterium | reverse complement strand
CGGACGCGTTCCGGGTGGCAACCTTGTCGCCGAGCTTGAAGGAGGGGAGGTCGAGGGCAGACATCGACGCCCCGCTCATCCAGACATCGAGTTCGACCGCGAGCGCGGGGTTGGCCTTCTTCCATGCCTCGAAGCGGGATTGCCAGGCGCTGTAGCTGGAGGCGAGCTCCTTGCGGCGCGCCTCGAAGTACGCGTATGCCTCAGGAGCGACCCAGAACGGTTGATCGAGGGGAATGCCGAGGGCTTCCTTGGCTTTGCGTGCCTCCTCTTCGCCGAGCGGAGCGCCGTGCACGCCACTTGTTCCCTGCTTGGTCGGTGCGCCCTTGCCGATCACACTCTCGAGCATGACGAGGGTGGGGCGATTTTTTTCGGCCTTCGCCTGAGCGGTGAGCGACGCAAGCTGTGCGAAATCGTACATCGAGCCACGGAGCACCTGCCAGCCATAGGCTTCGAAGCGCTTCCCGACATCCTCGGTAAACGCGAGGTTGGTCGAGCCGTCGATGCTGATGTGGTTCGAGTCATAGTAGACAATGAGATTGCCGAGCCCAAGCGTGCCCGCCAACGAGCAAGCCTCGCTCGCCACGCCCTCCATCAGGCAGCCGTCGCCCGCAATCACGTAGATCGAGTGGTCAATGATCTCCTGGCCGGGCCTGTTGAAGCGCGAGGCCATCTTGCGCTCGGCGATCGCCATGCCGACCGCCGTCGCGATGCCCTGACCAAGAGGACCAGTGGTCGTCTCGACACCGGGTGTGACGCCGTACTCAGGGTGGCCGGGGCACTTCGATCCCACTTGCCTGAAGGCCTTGATATCGTCAAGCGAAACATCGAAGCCCGCCATGTGGAGCAACGAATAGATGAACATAGAGCCGTGTCCGGCGGAGAGCACGAAGCGGTCGCGGTTGATCCACTTCGGATCGCGGGGGTTGTAGGTGAGTTCGACGCCGTAGAGGTACGCGCCGAGTTCGGCGGCGCCCATCGGCATGCCGGGGTGGCCGGAGTTGGCTTTCTGGATCGCGTCGATCGTGAGACTGCGCACAGAGCGCGCGACAGACTGCAGTGCGGGAATATTCATACACACACTCCTTGTGAATGAGTTGCGATAAGTATTGCTGTAATAGTATGCGAAAGCGTGGAAGCGCGCAACGGCGTGGAGGAGCGCCGCGCGAGCTTTCAGTCCGGCTGCTCGAGCCCGCCATCGAGATCGGGTTCGACGGTGCGCCGGGCGGCATCGATCACGCCGCGTGCCTTCTCTTCGCTGATGTGCGCCACGCTCGCGATGTAGCCGGGTTCGGCTTGCGCCACCGCGTCGAGCGAGCCCAGGTTCTTGAGAATGAGCTTGGCGCGCGCGTCTCCGATTCCCGGCGCCTCCTGGAGCACGCGGAACGTCGCGTCGCCCATCCTGAGTTTGCGCGAAAGCCCCGTCGCGAACCGGTGCGTCTCATCCCGCACCGCGACTACCACACGCAGCCCGCCAGAGTCCTTCGGCAGCACCACCGGTTCGCTCCGTCCTGGCAGCCACAACTCCTCATTGCGCTTCGCGAGCCCGGCCAAGTCGACGTCGAGCCCAAGGTCGTCGAGAATCTCCTTGGCCGCCGAGACCTGCCCCGCGCCGCCATCGACTAGCACGAGATCGGGCAGCTCCGCCTCCTCGTTGATGAGCCGCGTATAGCGCCGCGCGATCGCCTCGCGCATCGCGGCGAAATCGTCGATCTGCCCCTCGACCGACCGGATCTTGAAGTAGCGATAGTTCTTCTTGTCGGGAATGCCGTTCTTGAAGCTGATAAGCGAAGCCACCGTGTGCTTGCCGCCGAGTTGCGCGATGTCGAAACCCTCGATGCGCATCGGCACGGAGGCGAGCCCGAGCTTTTCCTTGAGCTCGACGAGCGCGGCGACATCCCCCTTGGCGCGCCGCCGCTTCGCGAGCTCCTCGCGGGCATTCTGCACCGCCATGTTCATCACCGCCCAGTGGCGCTCGCTGTCGGGCACCTTCACGCTCACCTTGGCGCCCGCGCGGTCGGACAGAAAGCGGGCGATCTGCGCGGTGTCCTCGGCCTTGCGCACGAAAATCGCGGGCGGCGGCGCGCGCTCCCCGTCGTAGTAGCGCGCGAGAAAACTGTCGAGCGCCTCCAGTTCGTTGACGCATGCCTCAAAGTAGCTGTCGCGGTGCTTCAGCCTGCCCTCGCGCATCTGGAAGACCACATAGCTCATCTGATCGCCGTCGGATTCCCAGGCGACGTAGTCGCGCGCGTCCTGGCTGTTGAAATCGACCACATTCGAGCGCCCCATGAAGGTTTCGACGGCCTTGATCGCCTCGCGGAGCCGCGCGGCCTCTTCAAAACGGAGCTCAGCGGCGGCGCGCTTCATTTCGCGCTCGAGATCCTTTACCAGCGATCTGGTGTCGCCGGAGAGCAGCTTTCGTATCTCGCCCACACGCTCCATGTACGCCTCGTGGCTGATCTTGCCCGCGCAGGGACCGGGACAGCGCCCAATGTGGTAGTACATGCAGGGGCTGGCGCGCTTTTTCATCTTGACGCAGCGGCGCAGCGGGAACATGCGCTTGATGAGCTCGAGGTAGGTGTCGATGATCTCCGCGCTAGGGAAGGGCCCAAAGTACTCGCTCCCGTCGTTGATGATGCGACGGGTTCGGAAAACTCGCGGGAATTCCTCGTTCGTGATGCGGATCGAGGGGTAGGTCTTCCCGTCCTTGAGGTTGATGTTGTACTTCGGATTGTGTTCCTTGATGAAATTGTTCTCGAGGAGGAGGGCCTCGTACTCGTGCGC
>JAKALZ010000308.1 GCA_021813065.1 bacterium | reverse complement strand
GCCGACCATCTACCCCATGCCCGAAGAGGACATGATTCGCGCGATTCGCGCCGGGGTAGAGGCGATGGGCCGTGAAAAGGGCGCCGAGATTATCGGTGTCCACCTCGAAGGGCCTTTCATTTCGCCCGCGCAGCTCGGAGTGCAGCGAGTCGAGTTTGTGCGCCCTGTCGACCTCAGCCTGATGCAGCGCCTCTGGGATGCCTCGGAGGGTCATATTGTCAGCATGACGGTCGCGCCTGAACCCAAGAGCATGCGCGAGCTCGCTCTCTTCTGCAACAGGCTGGGGATTGTCCTTCAGGCCGGGCACACCGACGCGAGCTATGAGAACATGATCGAGGGCATGCAGGCGGGCATCCGCCACTCGACGCACATGTTCAATGCGATGAGCCGCCTGCACCACCGCAACCCCAACGCGGTCGGCGCCGTGCTGATCCAGCCCGATCTCTCCTGCGAGATTATCGCCGATGGGCTCCACGTACACCCCGACCTCATCCGCCTGCTCTTCCGCGACAAGCCCGAGGGCAACATCGTGCTCGTCACGGATTCGCTCAAACCCACAAAACAAGCTTCGGGAGTCCCCATGTTCGCCAATGAAGAAGAGGTCTACCTCTTGAACAGCCTCTTCTACCGTGCCAGCGATAATGTCATCGCGGGGAGCTCGCTCACGATGATCGAGGGGGTACGGAACCTGATCAGCTTTGGAGTGCCGCTCGAGAGCGCGGTCAAGATGGCGAGCGCCAATCCCGCGCGCATTTTCGGTTTGCGCCGCCGAGGTATGATTAGCCCGGGATATCAAGCCGACCTTGTGCTCGCGAACGAGCGCTTCGAGGCGCAGATGACGATTATCGACGGAGTCATTAAGTATCGCCGAGCTAGCGCGTAGGCGCGCAAGAGTGTGGGCGAATAAAAATAGAACCGAGCGGAATGCGTCGACCTTGGCGTAGAGAGCTACGACAGAGAGGAAACTCATGAGAGTGATAATTCAGCGTGACTATGAATTGGTTTCGAAGTGGGCCGCTCACTATGTCGCGCAGCGGATTGCGGGGCACCCGGCCAATGTGCCCTTCGTGATGGGCCTTCCCACGGGGTCGACGCCGCTCGGCATGTACCAGGAGCTCATTCGGCTCAACAGCGAGGGCGCGGTAAGCTTCAGAAATGTCGTCACCTTCAATATGGATGAGTATGTCGGCATCCCCGCCGACGACGCGCGGAGCTATCACCGATTCATGTGGGATAATTTATTCTCGCATATCGATATAAAAAAAGAAAACGTGCATATCCTCGATGGAATGGCGCACGACCTCGAGGGCGAGTGCGCGCGCTACGAGGCATCGATACGCGCGGCGGGCGGCATTGATCTCTTCGTGGGTGGCGTAGGTTCCGATGGGCATATCGCCTTCAATGAACCAGGTTCTTCGCTCTCATCAAGAACGAGGATCAAGACGCTGACGCGCGACACCAAGAAGGCAAATGCCCGCTTTTTCGATGGTGACCCCGACAAGGTCCCCTCGCACGCGCTCACTGTAGGCGTGGCGACCATCACCGACGCGCGCGAAGTGCTCATTCTCGTGTCGGGCATTGAGAAGGCGAGGGCGCTGGCGCACGCGGTAGAAATGGGAGTGAATCATATATGGACCGTGAGTTGCCTTCAGCTCCATCCCAAGGCGATCCTAGTGTGCGATGAGGACTCGACCGAAGAATTGCGCGTGGGCACTGTCCGCTACTTCAAGGAAATCGAGGCGGACAATCTTGAGAACTGGAAGAGCCGCTTATAGGTTGCTGTCGTTCCGTCCATCCCAGAAATAGCGCGCCGCGACCTTCCGATCGCGGTCGAACACGACGCCCTCTTGACGTAAAAGCTCGCGTTGAAGCTCCGCGCCTTCGCCCTCCGGGAGCGCGATCGCGCCATCGCGGCGCACAATGCGCCACCATGGAAGATTCTCTTTCCGCGACATCGAGTTGAGGATGCGGACCACTTCGCGCGCCGCTCCCGAGCCGCGAGGGTGCCCAGCGACAATCGCGATCTGCCCGTACGATGCGACCGCGCCCGGCGGCACCGCCCGGATCGCGGCGACGATGCGGGCGGTCATTTCGCTCGCCATGCCGACAGTATAGCATGGAACATGTGTCCGCGATGGCTGCCGGTTGCCGGGGGCCTCGCGCATACCGCGCGCCGCCTCCCCCTGACCCAAAAATCGCTTTTCAGATATAGTGTGCCCATGCCTACAACGGACTACAAGAAAATCATTTACTCGATGTACCAGCTCTCGAAACGCTACGGCACGAAGCAGGTACTCAAAGATATCAGCATCTCATACTTCTATGGCGCGAAGATCGGCGTCATCGGCCTCAACGGCTCGGGTAAATCTAGTTTGCTCAAGATCATGGCAGGCCTCGACACCGAATATTCGGGCGAAGTCTCCTGCGCGCCGGGCTACAAGATCGGCTATCTGCCGCAGGAACCGCACCTCGAGCCCGGCAAGACCGTGCGCGAAATCGTGGCGGAAGGCGTGAAGGAGATCATGGACCTGCACGCCGAGTTTGAGCGCATCAACGAAGCATTCGGTGACCCCGACGCGGACTTCGATGCTCTCGCCACAAAGCAGGCGAACATACAGGAAAAGATGGACGCCCTCGAGGCGTGGGACATCGACGCGAAGCTCGACTTCTCGATGGACGTGCTCCGCTGCCCGCCCTCCGATCAGGCGGTCGACACCCTCTCCGGAGGAGAACGCCGACGAGTCGCGCTATGTCGCCTCCTTCTGCAGAAACCCGACATTCTCCTC
>JAKALZ010000307.1 GCA_021813065.1 bacterium | reverse complement strand
CTTGCCCGCGCCGAAGTCGCCGACATCCCGGTGAAGGGGTGCCTTTAGAAGTTCGATAGGGGCACCGATAGGCATGAGCGTGGCCTTGCGGTCCTCGGGCGCGACTGTTTTCTGGAGTTCGCGCGCGAACTCGAGTTCTTTGGGGGTCGGTTCGGGCAGCGCGATCATACGCATCGCCTCGAGTATCGTGTTCTGGATCGCGTCGTTGGGAATGTAGTCGCACTTTCCCGCCTTGATGTCGATGCTGGCATGTGTTTCGGTCATGAGTTCGGCACCGCGGATGGCTTTGTGCACCCGAGCCATCGCCTCGCCCACTCCGGACGCGGTCGGCGCGCGCACATAGAGGTGCATCGCCGCGAACTCGGGCACAATATTGGCCTTTGCGCCTCCGTTGGTGATGACGTAGTGGAAGAGCGTGCCCGGCGCCACGTGCTCGCGCATGAACTCTATGGAAAGATTGAAGAGCTGCACGGCATCGAGGGCCGAGCGTCCCGCGTGCGGCGCCATGCCGGCGTGGCTCGCCCTGCCCTTGAAGGAGATGACGAGCGAGAGGTTCGCGCTCGTCGTGTAGCGGTGCGGCGTGAAGACATCGGCGGGATGCCAGGTCATCGCCGCGTCGACATCGTCGAAGCGGCCAGCCTTGACGAGGGGAATCCTGCCGAGCGACTCCTCGGCGGGGCATCCGTAGAAGCGGACCTGCGCCTCTGCCCCCGCGCGCTCGAGCGCGTACGCGAGCGCTTCGCCGGCGACGAGCGAGCCCATGCCGAGCAGGTTGTGGCCGCAGGCATGCCCGGGAGCGCCCTCGACGGCGGGCTCGCGGCGAGCCGCGCAGGCCTGGGACATGCCGGGAAGGGCGTCGTACTCTCCCATGAAGGCGATGACGGGGCCGCGCGTGCCGTGAACGGCGCAGAATGAGTAGGGCATTTCGGGGTATTCCTGGATCGCGAAGCCACGCGCGGCGAGCCGCTCCCGGTAGATCGCCGAAGACCGCTCCTCGGCGTGCGAGACCTCGGGGTGGTCCCAGATATCTCGCGCGATGGCATCGTACTCAGCGGCGTGCGCATCCACAAACGCGGCGATATCGCGCACGATCGATTTCACGGGGTCAGACCCCTTCTTTTCTTTCATGGTGTGCGTGTTCCTTTGGCCGAAACGAACAAAGCCGCTTCGACTCACAGCGAAGATTTCGCCTTTACGCGCGCTTTCGCCTCGATGGCGGGCTGAAAGCTCGAATTCAGGACAAGCGAGGCGTTGAACGACTGATAGGCTCTACGGTAATTTCCGAGGATTTCTTCGACGATGCCGAGACGATACCACCAGTAGTACATATTTTTTTCAAGCGCGACCGCGGTGGAAAACGCGATGTCGGCGTGCTCAAATTTTTTTATTCTGAAATAGATTTCGCCGACATAGTAATAGGCGCTCGAGCGCCGGTCGTCGTCTTCGGGCGAGAGTGTAAAATATCGACTGAAGGCCGAGAGCGCCTCTTCGTTCTTTCCGAGAAAGTAGAGCGCCTCCGCCATCGTTTCAATGATCCGATAGTCCTGATGTGCATTGAGAACGTTCTGGGCGTAGACCACGGTGTCGAGATAACGGTGAAGGCGAAAGAGGTTCCAAGTCTTGAGCGTCTGCAGATCGGTGTTAGCCTGGTCCGCGGTCAGGAGGCGCTCTGTCATCGCGAGTGAGCGCTGAAAATCGAGTTGGCTCTCGGTCTGGCGCGATTCAGCCATCTCCAAGCGGCGACCATCCCAGAAGAGCGAGAGTGCCGCGCTGTAACTATCTTCCCCCACTACCAGAGAAACCGCGCCAAAAACCCACACTATCGCGAAAAGAATCGCCCACCGCGTTGCGGTAAGAGAATCCCCTCTGCGCCCTGACACTCCGTCCGCCTCCCTGTGCTACTGCAGAATTTCGTTGATCGCCTGGGCAGCTTTTCTGCCTTCGCCCATCGCGAGAATCACCGTCGCGGCGCCAAGCACGATATCGCCGCCCGCGTACACGCGTTCGATGCTCGTCTTCTGGCGATCATCCACTATGATATGCCCATGTCGATCGACCCGCAACTGCGGAGTCGTCTGCGATATGAGCGGATTGGACTCGTTGCCGATGGCCACGATCACCGTATCGAAGGGAAGTATCCGCTCGCTGCCGCGCACCGCGACAGGCCTTCTGCGTCCCGATTCATCGGGCTCGCCGAGTTCATACGAGAGCACTTCGAGCGCGGCCACCCTCCCCTTCTCATCGCCGAGCACACGGGTCGGACTCTTGAGAAAATCGAAAATGATGCCCTCTTCGATGGCGTGTTCGACTTCCTCGGCGCGCGCGGGCATTTCCTCGCGGGTGCGTCGGTAGAGGACGCGGACTTCCTCGGCGCCGAGCCTCAGGGCCATGCGCGCGGAGTCCATGGCGACATTGCCGCCGCCCAGCACTGCGACGCGGCGGGACGGATAAATGGGCGTGCCCGCCTTGCCCTTCATATATGCCTTGAGGAGGTTCGCTCTCGTAAGATACTCGTTCGCGCTGAACACACCGACGTAATTTTCGCCGGGGATATCCATGAATTTCGGAAGCCCCGCGCCCGTGCCGATAAAGACCGCGTCATAGCCATCCTTCTCAAGGAGCGCGGTGAGCGGCCGGGTCCTTCCCACGAGAAAACTGAGCTCGAAGTCGACACCCATCGATTCCAGGACTTCAGCCTCGGACTGCACGAGGACCTTGGGGAGACGAAATTCCGGAATGCCGTAGACCATGACGCCGCCCGGTTTGTGGAAAGCTTCGAATATCGTGA
>JAKALZ010000306.1 GCA_021813065.1 bacterium | reverse complement strand
CGCGCGCCACCACGATGTCTGAGTCGCAGTTTTTGATGGTCTTGGCTTCGCTGCCGAAGAGGTGATCGATCTTGACTTCGACTGTGCGCAGGTCGGTGCGCCGCACATAGTCTTCGACCGTGCCGTAGAGTTCCTCGTAAGGCACAATGATGAGCATTTTGATCATCTTCGCAGCGTCTCCCGGCGATGATGATAGATGATTCCCAGACCCTTGGAAAGTGCGCGGCCGCTATCCGCGCGCGCCCGATTTGATGCTCGGGATGTGTGACCGGATGATGCACCGGATACTCGACATGATGACAGGATTTTTCAAGATGAACAGGATGTTTTTTTGGGGAAAGACCCGCGCGAACCCAGCTTTCTCTTTTCTTCCCTCCCCTACCCAAAAAAGTCTTCATCCTGTTCATCGCTCGTCATCGCGTTCATCCCGTCCAGTATCTTGTTCATCCCCTCCACAATGCCCCATAGAAGCCTTGCGTTTGCGCGCGGCAGGGCTATACTTCAAAAAGAACTATGCGCGTGCGATCGAGGTTGCGTGCCCTTGTGGCAGTCGTTCTCATACTGGCACTGATTCCCTTGGCGGCGAATGGACCAGCGGCGCAGGACTTGCCAGGAGCGCCAGGCAGCAGCATCGATGGACCGCGCGTCGCTCTCGTTATCGGAAATGGCAACTACCAAGCTGTCGCAAAACTGAACAATCCCACCAACGACGCCACCGACATCGGCCAGGCGCTCGATACTCTCGGCTTCGACACCGAGGTGCTGACCGACGCTGACCTCCAGACGATGGAAGACGCCATCCTCAGATTTCGAGACAAGCTCGCCGACTCACACGAATCGGTGGGCTTTTTTTATTATGCGGGCCACGGTGTGCAGTCAGGCGGCGAAAACTACTTGATTCCCGTCGACGCGCGCCTCAGTGCCGAATCCCTCGTGCGTACGCGGGCGATTCCGCTCCAGTTCGTGCTGGACAGCCTGGGCGAGGCGGGAAACGCGCTCAACATCGTGGTGCTCGACGCGTGCCGGGACAACCCCTTTTCGTGGGCGCGCTCGTCGAATCGCGGACTCGCGGTGGTGGGTCAGCAGCCGCCCGCCAGCATCGTGGTATATTCGACTAGCGCCGGCAAGGTCGCTCAGGACGGCAGCGGGCGCAATGGGGCTTTCACCGAAGAACTTCTCAAGCACCTCGCGACGCCGGGGCTCGATATCACCGAAGTGTTGCGCCGCACCGGACAAGCTGTCCAGACCAAAACCAACGGCGCGCAGATTCCCGCCATCTACAGTCAATTTTTCGGTTTCATGCAGCTGGCGGGCGGGGTCACAAGCGGAGAGACTGGCGGCACATCGAGCGGCGGAAGCGGCACCCCATCGGGGACCGACCAGGGCGGGGCGGATTCGGTCCTCGATTATCTGCCAGCCTTCTACGACGATGCGCCGATGGGCGCCAAACTCGCGATCGCGGGCGCCGAGGAACTTGTTTGGGCTGAACAGTGGCTCTCCGCCTGGAAAATCCTCGACGAGCGGGACCCCGACAACCTCGATCCCTACATTCTCGCCGAAAAGATCAGCATCGTGCTGAACGGAAACAGCTCCGACAATCTCTACAAGGGCTTTACGCTCTACGACGCGCCCCCCGACGGCGACACGGAAGCCGCGCGCCAGGCAGGGACGCTGGCCGAGGAGTATGTGGCGTTCGACGCTGATGAGGCGGTGCGGGGAATGGAGGCGCGCGGCGTAGCGGTGCCGCCCGTGCTCGCGTCCGCGCTCGGGGATTTTTACTACAGCGCCTGGTACTGGTGCGGCGACAGCTACGCACTCACCGAGGACGATGCCAAGGCTGAAGCCCTCCGCTGGTACGATGCCGCGAACGAGGCCTGCATCATCGTCGACCCGAAGAACATCACCCAGTACGCCGAACTCCTCCTGGACGCCCGGCGCGCCGACGAGGCGATCGCGATCTTGAAAGATGAGACGGAGTGGGAGCCCGACAACGCCTACGTGCGGCTCCAGCTCATCGACGCATACCTCCAGGTGGGCAACGCGCCGAATGCTTTCGCCGAGCTCGATACCCTCATCGCTGGAGCCGCCGACGATGCCGATGCGCGCGACTACTATGGCCGCGCCCTCAGCCTCGCCTTCGATCAGCGCGACGATTCGGCGCTGACCAAGTACCTCGCAGGGTCGGAGGCGCGCCTTCCGAGCGACTGGCTTGCCGACAGCGTGCGGCACCGGATCGCGGTACGCGATGGCGATGAAGCGTCCGCTCAGCGCCTCGCTGACAACCTGATGACTCGTTTCCCCCTGAACACCAACCTTCTTGAGAGCCTTCTCACCAACTGGCTCGAGTTCGGAGCCGAAAGCCCTGCGGCGACTGAGGCCGGTCTTAGCTTTTTGCGGCGTGGCATCGAATCATCGACGGGCGACGAACTCGCGCTCAGCATCTACTACCTCTACCGCTCGCTCTACCGCTATTTCGCGGTGGAAGCCCAGCCCCCCTCCGATTCCAAGACCGCCACCATCCAGAGCGCGCTTCTCGACCTCGACAGCGCGGAGAACTACCTCGACCAGTCGCCCGACGCGGATCAGCGGATGCGCGACGGGATCCCTTTTGTCCGCGAGGAGCTGCGGGCCGCGCTACAATGAACGATCTACAATGAACGATTGTTGATCCTTTTAAGTCGCGAAGCTCATCTTTCCGTCCGTCATCGTCATCTTCACTGCATTGTTCGGATCGAGCGCGACGAGGTCCGCGCGCTTGCCGGGCTCAAGCGAGCCTGTTCCGTCGAAGAGGCTGCGCAT
>JAKALZ010000305.1 GCA_021813065.1 bacterium | reverse complement strand
GGCGGCGGACGCGATGGTCAAGGCCGCGAAGGTGGACCTCGTGGGGTATGAGAAGATTGGCGGTGGCTATGTCACCGCGATTGTGCGCGGCGATGTCGCGGCGTGCAGGGCAGCGGTGGATGCGGGCACGAGAGCGGCCGAGAAGGTCGGCGAAGTAGTGTCGAGCCACGTGATCCCGAGGCCGCACGAATCGGTCGATGCCGCCCTTCCGCTTGGACGAAAACCCTCCGCGCGCGCCGCGAAAAAATAGAGGAAGGCACCGATGCTACTTGCTCGTGTGAAGGGAACCGTAGTCTCCACGCACAAGACGGACAGCATGAAGGGCCTCAAACTCCTGCTGCTCGAGAAGATCGATCCCGTGAGCCTCAAAGGCAAAGGCGACTATGTCGTCGGCATCGACAGCGTCGGCGCGAATGCTGGAGAGATCGTGTTCTTCGTGACAGGCTCGAGCGCGCGGATGACGGAGACCACCAAGGGCAAACCGTCCGACGCGACCATAATCGCCATCGTGGACGCCATCGAAAAGGATGGCGCATTCACGTATCAGAAGTCGGTGGCGCGGGAATGACGATCGCGCGTGTTCGGGGTACCGTCGTCGCGAGCCTCAGATCCGATAGGATCGAGCATCCCCGTTTTCTGCTCGTGGAAGAGTGTGACCAGACTGGGGCGGGAAAGGGTGAATATCTTGTGGCCCTCGATCTGGTGGGCGCCGAGAGAGGCCACCTCGTGCTGCTCGCGCAGGGCAGTTCCTGCAGATGGACCTACGCCACCGATGATAAGCCCATCGACACGCTCCTCGTCGCGATCGTCGACTCGATCGACCAGGGGAATGTGGATGTGTGGAAGCAGTACTGACAGGAGCGAAAATGCCAGATTTGGCCGATGAGATTCGCGGTATCGTAAAAGAGGTGCTGAAAAGCCCCGAGATTGCCGCGCTTCTCGAAAAGGAGAGTTCCGGCACAGCCCAAGCGAGTGCGTCCGGCGCCTCGGAGCTCTCAGGAATTTTCTCCGACATCGATTCGGCGGTTGCCGCCGCGACTGTCGCCCAGCGCGAACTCGTCGAGCTTCCGCTCGACACGCGGCGGGCGATGATCGACGCGATGAGACGGGTCATCATTTGGAATAACCGAGAACTTTCGACCCAGGCCGTCGAGGAGACGGGGATGGGAAATATTGAGGACAAGCAGGTAAAGAACCTTCTCGCTGCGACGAAGACGCCTGGTGTTGAAGACCTCGAGCCGATGGCCTTGTCAGACGAACATGGGCTTACGCTCACCGAGCGAGCCCCTTGGGGCGTCATTGGCGCTATCACTCCCATGACGAATCCCATCGCGTCGATTACCAGCAATGGAATCGGTATGATCGCCGCGGGCAATAGCGTGGTGTTCAATGTTCACCCCAATGCGAAGGATATTTCCTGTCGTCTCATTCATATGTTCAACAACGCGATAGTCTCGCATGGCGGGCCGGAAAACCTGCTCTGCGCGGTGAAGAGTCCCACGATCGAGACCGCCGCGGAGCTCATGAAACATCCAGGAATCGCCCTGCTCGTGGTGACGGGCGGCCCCGGGGTTGTCGCCGCGGCGATGGTGAGCGGCAAAAAGGCGATCTGCGCCGGCCCAGGGAATCCGCCCTGCGTGGTAGATGAGACAGCCGATATCGACAAAGCCGGCAGGGATATCGTGCTAGGCGCGAGTTTCGACAACAATGTGGTGTGCATCTGCGAGAAGGAGGTGCTGGCGGTTGCGTCCATCGCCGACAAGCTCAAAGCGGCGATGAAGGAACACGGGGCCTACGAGCTCACCGGGAACCAGATCGAAGCCGTGACCAACCGTGTCATCGCCGTCGCCGGAGGACCGAATCGAGATGGAGCGCCCAATAAAGCTTTCGTAGGGAAGAGCGCGCATTACATCGCGGCCGCGGCGGGCATCGATGTCCCGAATGACACACGGCTTCTCCTTATGGAGGTTGGGCCTGAACATCCTCTCGTGTGGACAGAGCAGCTCATGCCTGTGCTCCCCTTCGTACGAATGAGCGATGTCGATCAGGCGATCGATTTCGCGGTAGTGGTCGAGAAGGGCTGCAGGCACTCATCGATGATGCACTCGCGCAACATCGAAAAGCTTTCACGCATGGCAAAACTCATGAACGGATCGCTGTTCATCAAGAACGGACCCTGCTACGCGGGCCTCGGCCAGGGTGGCGCGGGGTTTACCTCCTTTACCATCGCGAGTCCGACAGGCGAGGGCGTCACGCGCCCCCGCACATTCACGCGCGAGCGTCGCTGCACGCTCGTCGACGCGTTCAGGATTATTTGAGGTTCCCGCGATGAAACTAGGCAAAGTAATCGGCAGGGTGGTGAGCACAAAGAAGCTCGAGTGCTACGAGGGACTCAAGCTCCTTCTGGTGCAGCCGCTCGATGAACATTTAAACAGCGCCGGCAGCCCTATCGTGGCGTACGACACTACGCGGTCGGGCGAAGGCGATATCGTCTTTTTCGAGTCCGGCAAAGAGGCCGCCCAAGCCAACCCAAACGGCTGGTTCAATCCGGGCGATGCCGCTATAATCGGCGTCGTTGACGCGGTCAACGCGGTCAACGCTGCCAGTTTGGCTAGCGCGCGCGGCGCGGGCGAGGTCCTATGATTCTCGGACAGGTCGTCGCCACGGTGGTCTCAACCGAAAAACACGCGCATTACAAGGGTTTGAAATTGCTGATGGTGCAGCCTCTGGACGCGTTCGGAACACCGAAGGGCAAGCCGCTCCTTGCGGTCGATGGTGTCCAGGCGGGTATTGGGGACAGAGTGATCCTCGT
>JAKALZ010000027.1 GCA_021813065.1 bacterium | reverse complement strand
GAGGTGAAAGAGTAAAAAATCCGCAATGCGGGCATAGAGATCGATGTCCGCGTTGCGGTCACCTGCGGAGCCGCGAGGCCGATCAACAGCTTCGAGGGCGGCCCTTTTCAAACTTGCGCATAATTATGGAGCGCAAGGTCTTTCTTCGATATACTGAAAAAATCTATGCGAATATTAATAGTAGAAGATGAAATAGGAATCGTCGATTTTCTATCCCAAGGCCTGAGCGAGGCGGGATACGCGATCGATGTGGCGCGCGATGGTGTTTCCGCACTCGAGTATCTGCGCGGTGCTGAATACGACATCATTCTTCTTGACATAATGCTGCCGCGCATGAGCGGTTTTGCCGTGCTCGATGAATTGAGAAGAATGGGTATCAAAACGCCTGTTATCATGCTCACCGCGCGTGGGGCGGTCGAAGACAGGGTTCACGGTCTCGACGCGGGCGCGGATGACTATCTCGTAAAACCTTTTGCGTTTGCCGAGCTTCTCGCGCGCATGCGGGCGCTCATGCGGCGGCCCACGCTCAGTGTCGATACCGTGATTGCGTTCAAAGACATCGAATTGGATACGGTGCGCCACGAAGTGCGACGCCATGGCGAACGCATCGAGCTGAGCGGAAGAGAGTTCAGCATTCTCGAATATTTCATGCGGCATCCCAATCAAGTTTTAACAAGAACACAGATCGCCGAACACATCTGGAATTTCGATTCCTATGCGGGGTCGAATGTCGTGGATGTGTATATTGGGTATCTCCGGAAAAAAATCGATAGCGATCCGGCAAAGAGCTGCATCAAAACGGTCCGTGGCGTTGGATACCGATTTTCAGGGGAAGATCATTCATGAGCAGCGCTGTCGGCAGATTGCCATTTCGCTACCGAATTACCCTCTGGTATGTGCTTATCTTTACCGTTTCCCTCATTGGATTCGAAACGCTGAGTTACTTCGAATTCAGAGCTGATCTCTTCGGACAGGTCGATGCCGGTCTCCTTTCAGCTCTCAATCAGGCGATTCAGAACATTGATGTAGAGAATAATAATCTCGCGTTTCAGAATGCCAACGAGAACGCGATCAGACCGCTTATCTCCATAAAAAACCCCTATGCCATAAGGATTCTCGACGAGCGTGGGAATGTCGTCGACGCGATGAAGGAATTTCCGAATCTTTCGATCGGTCCTCTCCTTGTTGCAAAGCACACCAGTGTTTCACCATCATTTGAATTTATGACCGAGCGATCCAATGATGTGCGCTACAGAGTGGCCACCGCTGAATTTGGCGTGCCTGGTTCATCCGCGAAAAATCTCATTCAGGTTGCCACATCACTCTCTGAAACTGAAGAACAGCTCTCCCATTTCTTGATCAGATTTTCCGTGGCATTTCCCCTTGTGCTCATCGTTGCGATGCTGGGTGGACTGTTCCTTGCGTGGAGAGCACTAAACCCAATCGTCGCCATGGAAAAGCTCGCCGCGAGGGTACGCGAAGATCAACTCTCCGATAGACTCAACTATCGAGGTCCTCGCGACGAAATCGGAAAACTATCCGCAAGCTTCGATGCAATGCTCGACAGGCTAGAAGCTTCGTTCAAAAGAGAAAAGCGCTTTTCCGCCGACGCCTCTCATGAGCTCAGAACCCCCCTCGCCGCGCTCAAGGGCAAAATGGAAGTGGCGCTCTCGCGCTCGAGAACCGCTCGCGAATATGAAGCTTCCATTTCAAGCATGAAGGACGATGTCGAGCGGCTCATCGCGCTGAGCTCGGATTTGCTGCTGCTCTCAAAAGCCGGCAGCACGGAACTCGCTCGAAGGTTTGAGGATGTTGATGTGCAGGAACTTGTCGATTCCTGTGTCGAGCAGGTTATCGATGTCAATCCTGCAAAACATATTCATGTCAAACGGAATTATGAGAAGGGGCTCGCGACGCGCGGTGTTCGGGATTATCTCATAAGGCTGTTTCTGAATATCCTCGACAACGCGGTGAAATTTTCTGATGATGAGGTGGATTTGACGATCACGATCGCACACGCTCATGCTGAGCGATGGGTTGGCCCCGCCATTCTCATCGAAATCACCGACAGAGGCTGCGGTATACCCGAACGTGAAATTCCAAGACTGTTCGAGCCTTTCTACCGTGTGGAATCGGACCGATCGCGTGCGCGCGGCGGCGCGGGCCTTGGTTTGGCGATTTGCAAGGAGATTGTCGAAACTCACGGTGGTGAAATTCGTGTCGAAAGCGCGCCGTACCGAGGTACAACCGTTACTGTAGTGCTGCCCAGGGCGCCATAAGTTTCACTTTTTCGACGGTAGCTTGAATCATTCGCTCCAGTTCAAGTATTATATACCATGATCTGCGCGTACGGACAATCCGACACGGTTTTGGCTTGTGCGCAAGAAGGAATGCCGCGATGATTTTGCAGTACGCTTTTAAGCCAGCTACGATAAAAATTGGATTGGAGAGCGACGACAAGGACGAGCTTCTCGAAGAACTCGTCGACGTGCTCGCAAAAAATTACCCCAAAGATAAAGTCTTTCCTCGCGAAGAAGTGATCGATGCGCTCTGGGCTCGCGAGGATAAAATGTCTACCGGCATCTACAAAGGTGTCGCGGTTCCCCACGCGACCTGTCAGAAAATCGACAGCCTCCGCGGCGTGCTTGGCATTTCCAAGAAAGGAATAGAGTACGGCTCTCTGGATGGCAATCCCGTATATCTCGTGTTTCTTCTTGTGTCGTCGCCTGACGAAGTCGAGAAGCACCTCGACGCCCTGAGGCAAATCGCGCTTCTCATTCAGGATTCGACGCTGCTTCAGAAGCTTATGGAAACGAATTCTCCCGAGAGCGTGTACTCGCTCATTCGCGACTTCGAGAAGAGTCTGGAGGCCATGTAGAAGTACGTAGGTGCCGCCAGCGCGGTCTACTTAAACCGCATGCTCGTGTGATTCCACCTTATGACCGCGAAAGGCCGATGGGACCGCACCTTTCTATGCCATATTCACTATGGAGAAGAGGTGTATTATGGATTCAGCCGACAATATCGACAGGCTCGTTGAGATTGAACATCAGGCTGCGGACATCATTGCGGATGCCGAGAAAAAAGCCTCGCAATCACTGCTCGAAACAAAGAGCGCCGTAGAATCGATGCGGAACCAGAAACTGGTCGAGGAGCGCAAAAAGCTTGAAGCCGAGCATGTCTCTTTTTTGAAATCCCTAGAAGCGCAAAGCGCAAAAGAGATCAGCGACTACAGAGCAACCCTCAATTCAATCCCGCTCAACACCGAGGCGCTCAAAACAGCCATTCAGAATATTATCCGTGCAGGCGAGTGATCATGGCCGAAGAGCTGGAATTTGCCTACCTGTACGCCCGCGTATGCGGATCCTTTTCGAAGATGCAGCTCGGCGATGCGGCCCGGGAGCTTATGCAGAGCTCCACAGGGATCATCGCCCTCTGGAAAAAATTGTTCAATGAAGAGCCTCCGAATCTGCCAGAGGCCAAACTTGTATTCGAGGCCGAACGCAGAGTCATTGCCCGTTCCATCGAGTCTTTTCTCCGTCTCGCGAAGCCATTCTCGGAATCCAGCAACCTCATTCACGCGCTCATTTCGAAGTACGAAATCAGTGTCATAAAATCAATGCTTTTCAGACTCCGCTCGGGAGAACCTAAGCCCGAAGAAACCTCATATAGTTCGCGCATCATCGATCAGGCGCTTGCCGAATGGCCGCGCATCGACGACATGTTCCATAAAACACCTTACGAGTGGCTGAGTGTCCAGTCGTTGGAAAACCTTGCGGTGGCAGAGAATCGTCTCGATCAGCAGTATTACTTGAGTCTCTGGAACGCGGCGCACGAAATCAACGAACAGAAAGTGGGCACGATTCTCGATCTCATTCGCTGGGAGATCATCTACCAGAACGTTGTGTGGGCGTTCCGGATTCGCCGCTACTACGGCATGACGAAGCAGGATGCGGCGGGCATGTTTGTCGAGCTTAAGAATGTCGACACGACTTCACTTGCGCTGCAGACATTCCAGTACGATATCGAAAAGATCGACAGCTTTGAGCGCTGGCCGCTGAAACAGCTGCTTGCGGGTCAGACAGGGCCTGCGCTGGATGTCCCCGTGCTCGAGATTCGCACGCAAGAAAATCTTTTCGCTATGGTGCGACGAAACTTGCACCTGCACCCTTTTAGCTATACACCCATTTACTGCTACTTCAAGCTGTTGGAGTACGAGACTTCTCTGCTTCTTGCGGTACTTGAGAGTGTGCGGCTCGGCGTAACTCCTGAAGAGAAGGCCAAAGTCATGTGGGTTCCTGGAGGAAAAACGGTATGAGCAGCGTCAGTATGCGCAGAGTTGAACTTCTGCTGCTTAAATCCGACATCGACGCGGTGCTGGAGTATCTTTCGAATCAGCATTGTTTCCAGATAATCTACCCAGATGAGCTCGAGCGTCTCGCGCAGCAAAAATTGGTAGGCGTCACGGACGCCGACAGCGAGAAGGAGCTCGCATTGAAACTCGAAGACGCACAACGCGAGCTCGATTTTGTGGGCATGTTCTTTGGCGTGCAGCCGTCAATGAATATCGTGGAGGGAACCCATCTGCCCGATGATGCGATGCTCGCAAAGCTCGACCTTCTTTATGGGCGCTGCGTCGAACTTAAAAAGACGATCGACGAGCAGGATGCCAAAGTGGATCAGCTTGCCGAGTCGATTCACGAGGCCAAGGCTTTTTCCGGGCTCTCGCGTCCCTTCGAAGAGTTCGAGAAATTCTCGTATGTTTCGATTCAGGTGGGTACGCTGCCCAAAGACAAGCTGAGCGCATTGGAGGCTTCCCTTGGCTCTCGAGCGGTGTTCATCCCTTTGGACTCTGAGGGAACAATTCTTGCTGCTTCGAGCCGAAAGGGCCGCTTCGCTCTCGAGACCGAACTCAATAAGGCGGGATTCGAAAAGAAGAATCTGCCGGAAGGCGTGCATGGTGTCCCCGCTGAGGCCGTGGCGGCGCTTGAGCGCACGTACAACGCCGAAAAACTCCGCCTTGAATCGTTGCTTGGTGAAAAAAAGGAACTCGCGGACAAGTATGGCGCCCTCTGGCAGGCATCTTATTCTTCCGTGCGGCTCAAACAGGCGCTCGTGCTTGTCGAGCATAAGCTGGAGAGCACGAAATGGGCGTTTAGGCTTTCGGGATGGGTCCCCGCGGATCGCATCCCGCGCATGACAAAAGAGCTCCTCGCGATGCTCGGAAACCGGATCTCAATACGCGTGTTCGATCCTCAGGAGACCATCGCGAAGGATGGCCAAAAGGCAAGCGAAGATATTCCCGTGCTTCTCAAGCACAACCCATTTGTAGCTGCCTTTCAGGGCATTGTGCTGTCGTATGGCACGCCGCTCTATGGCGACATCGACCCCACGCCATTCGTGGCTTTCTTCTTTACCCTCCTCTTTTCGATCATGTTCGGCGATTTCGGGCAGGGCGCGGTTATCTTGGCCGCCGGTCTCGTGATGCGAAAAGTCAAGAAGGGCATTTTAAGGAACTACGCTAAGTATTCGATCGCCTTCATATCCGCGGGAATCGGTTCGATGCTGATGGGGCTTCTCACAGGCACCTGCTTTGCCAGCGAGGAACTTCTTGCGCCGCTTGAGCGCGTATTGACGGGCTTCTTTCTGGGCGCTCCGAAGGATCGCTTCCTGCAGCTCATGCCGCAGAACAATGTGCAGGCAATGTTCTACTTCTTCGGGTTTACGCTCGCGATCGGCGTCATCATCAACTCAGCTGGGCTTATCATCAACATGATCAACCTGGCCAAGCGAAAAGAGTTCGGCGAAGCGATATTCTCGAAGACGGGGCTCGCTGGCATGATTTTCCTCTGGTGGATCGTGGTTTTGGCGGTACGGATCATCTTGGGCGGCAAGCTTGGAATTATTGATATTTTTGGTTTTGGGATTCCGCTTGTCGCTCTGATGTTCGCCGAACCGCTCAAAGCAATGGTGGACAAGGCACAGGGCAAAGTCGTTGAGGAAAAGCACTCAGCCTCCGAGGCGATTATCGGGAGCATCGTCGAGCTTCTCGAAGTCGTCATTTATTACACGTCCAACAGCTTGAGTTTTCTCCGTGTCGGCGCGTTTGCGCTGACGCACGCGGTACTCTCTTTCGTGATTTTCACGATGGGTTCCATGGTGCGAGGAACTACCGCGACAGGACTTTTCTGGGAGATTTTTATCTATTTAATCGGAAACTCAATCATTATCGGACTTGAGGGACTCATTGTGACGATTCAGGTGGTAAGGCTTCAGTACTACGAGTTCTTCTCGAAATTCTTTACGCGTAACGGCAAAGCCTTCAAGCCTGTGTCGTTTGCGGGGCAGTAGTGCAGGAAAATGCAAGATTGAACTATATTTATAGAAGGAAAGGAGTTCCAGCATGAAGAAGAAATTGTTGTTTGGAATCATGGCATTCGCGTCGTCGGTGGCCGCGTTTGCGCAGACTCAGGCGGCGACAACTGTGGTGAACGGGACTGCTCAGCTCGGGAAATATATTGGCGCTGGCATCGCGGTTGGCGCGGCTGCCCTCGGCAGCGGCCTGGCTGTCGCAAAGATCGGCGCAGCTGCGGTAGGCGCGATGGCTGAAAAACCTGAGCTCTCCGGCAAGGCGCTTCCCTATGTTGGACTCGCCGAAGGAATCAGTCTCTGGGGATTCCTGGTCGCCGTCCTCATTCTTTTTGTGTGACATTGAAAGAGCAGGATTGGGCAGCATCGAGCCGGCGCAGCACCTGAAATGCGCGTGGTCGAAAGCGTGGCCCATATCGGCTTGAAGAGGGAATTGTGGCAGAAATATTTGTGTTGGCTGAAGAAGAGATCCTCATCGCGTTCGGCATGATCGGCATCAAAGGCAAAGCTGTCACCAGCCGGGAAGACGCGATCGCCACCTTCAGGGAGATTGTTCAGAACAAGACCTGCAAACTCGACAGGGGGCCTATCGATCTGTCGGACTGCAAGATGCTCATTATGAGCGAAGATATATCGGACATGATCGGCGAGGAGCTGTCGGAGTGGCAGCTGAGTGGTGCATTCCCTTTGATTGTCGAAATTCCGCCGCTCGAGGGATCTCCGGCAAACCACACACACCTTGTCGACGCGGTTCGGCAGGCGATTGGAATCAAGATCAAGTAGGAAAGAAGCAATGGAAGAAATCAGAGGCACTGAAACGCTGGAGCGGGAAATCCTCGACGACGCGCGCAAGCGTGCCGATAGGATACTGCGCAAGGCTGAAGATGATGCCAAATCGCTGCAAACTCAAGCAGAACAAAAACTCAAAGAAGCGCTCGACGCGCTCGCTGAAGAGTACCGCCAGAAGCAGAAAAGAGCAGAGCAGGAAACGCTCTCCCGTCTGCCGCTGGAGAAGATGCGGCTCGATATCGAGTACCGAGATGCCCATCTTCGCGAAGAAACACAGCGAGCGGTAGCGGCCCTTTCTCCCGAGGAGCTAGGGCAGTGGTGTGCCGCGCGGCTGTCACGCCAGGCGGAGCTTATCAAGGACGCTTCGGTTACCGTTCTGGTTCGTGGGCTGGGCTCCGAATCTATAAAGAAAATTAAAATGCTCTTCTCCAAAGGCAGCCCTTCCGAGGTGGTTGAGGATAGTTCGATGAAAGCGCGAGGTCTTGTGGTGAAGCCAGCCGACGACAGCTATCATATTTCGATCACCGAAACCGAGCTTATCGACTGGCTTCTCGACGTAAAGCGCGGTGAGCTCGCGACAGCGCTATTGGGGAATTCAAAATGAGCGATGGAACAATAATTCGAATTTCTGGTCCTGTCATTTATGCGCGCGGACTTGCGGATGCGGGGCTCTACGATGTCGTGAAAGTCGGGTCCGCGGGGCTCATCGGCGAGATCATCAAACTCAAGGGCGACGAGGCGACGATTCAGATATACGAGGACAACACGCTGATGCGCGTGGGCGAGCCGGTCGAATGCCTCCACAGGCCATTGTCGGTGGCGCTCGGGCCCGGGCTCATTGGCTCGATCTACGATGGCATTCAGCGGCCGCTGCCGGTGCTCAAGGGGCTGTCGGGCGCGTTTTTGGCGCCGGGATTGGCCGGCGAGCCTCTCGATACACAGAAAAAGTGGCACTTCGTGCCCTCTCTTAAGGTTGGCGATGCGATCGGCCCCGGCACTGTTTTCGGCACAGTCAAGGAAACGGATTCCATCCAGCACCGATTGGTTTTCGACGCCTCGGTGCCGCCAAGTTCGGCGACCTACGTCGCGCCCGAAGGCGATTATCCCATCGCCGCTCCCCTCATCAAATCCGCCGAGGGCCACGTGTACACCTCTGTGTCCTACTGGCCAGTGCGCTCCGCGCGGTCCTTCAAGGAAAAACAGGTGACGCGCGAGCCGCTCGTAACGGGCTTGCGTGTGATTGACGTGCTCTTTCCCATCGCGAAGGGCGGGAGCGCCGCGGTGCCGGGCGGGTTCGGCACGGGCAAGACAATGACCCAGCACGCCATCGCCAAGTGGTGCGATGCTGATATCATCGTGTACATCGGCTGCGGCGAGCGCGGCAACGAGATGACCGAAGTGCTCACCGAGTTTCCCACGCTCATCGACCCGCGCACCGGGCGCTCGCTCATGGAGCGCACCATTCTTATCGCGAACACGTCGAACATGCCGGTCGCGGCACGCGAGGTTTCGATCTACACGGGCATCACGATCGCTGAGTATTACCGGGACATGGGCTATCACGTCGCCGTTATGGCCGACTCGACTTCGCGCTGGGCCGAGGCGCTCCGCGAGCTCTCCGGGCGACTCGAAGAGATGCCGGCGGAAGAGGGCTTCCCCGCCTACCTTCCCACACGGCTCGCCGAGTTCTATGAGCGCGGCGGCATGGTGACGACGCTCGAGGGGAAAAAAGGCTCGGTCACGATTATCGGTGCCGTTTCTCCTCCAGGCGGTGATTTTTCAGAGCCCGTCACGCAACACACCAAGCGATTCATCCGCTGCTTCTGGGCGCTCGACAGAGACCTTGCGAACGCGCGGCATTACCCAGCAATATCCTGGAACGACTCCTACAGCGAGTATACTGAGGATCTGATTCCGTTCTGGGACGCCATCGACTCGACGTGGGACGCGCTCAGGACAAGAACGATGGATATCCTGAAAAAGGAGCGGCGATTGGCGGATATCGTACGTCTCGTCGGTCCCGACGCGCTTCCCGACGAACAGCGGCTCATTCTCCTGACAGCTGAGATGATTAAAAATGGGTTTCTACAGCAGAGCAGCTTCGATAAAGTCGATATGTACTGTGCGCCGCCCAAGCAGACGCTGCTTCTCTCCTGTATTCTCACCTTTCATGAGCTGGCGGAGAATGCGATCAAGTCGGGGACCCCGCTTCCCAAAATTTCAGCGCTTCCTATCCGCGAAAAGATCGTGCGTCTCAAGAGCTCGCTCGAAAACGAGAACGTGCAGGAAGGACAGGCGGTGATACAGGAGATTCGCGCCGCGTTCTCGCAACTCGGCGCGCCGGCGCAAGGAGCGGTTTCAGCATGAGAGGTTTGGAATATCACGGCATTTCACGGGCGGACGGCCCGATTATCATCGCGGAGCACATGGAAAACATGGGGTTCTCCGAGCTTGTGCGCGTGAGGGATCGGACGGGCGAGTATCGGCTCGGCAGGGTGGTCGACATTTCGGAGCAGGCGGTCGCGGTTCAGCTTTTTTCGGAAAACACCGGTATCTCGATCGACGATTCATGGATCGAGTACCTCGAAAAACCGCTCACCTTCCGTGTCGGCGATGCGATCGTCGGCCGCATTTTCAATGGCCTAGGTGAACCGATCGATGGTTTCCCCGCCATCATGTCGTCGGACCTGCGCGATATCAATGGTCGGCCTATAAATCCGAGCGCGCGAATCTATCCTCGCGACTTTATCCAGACAGGCATCTCGGCCATCGATGGCATGAACACGCTGATTCGCGGCCAGAAATTGCCAATTTTTTCGGGCAACGGGTTGCCCCACAACAGGCTTGCGGCGCAGATTGTCCGCCAGGCCAAGGTCTTGTCGGGTGAAACGCAATTTGCGATCGTGTTTGCCGGCATGGGCATCAAGTACGATGTCGCGCGCTTCTTCATCGATTCTTTCGAGAAGTCCGGCGTTCTTTCGCGCGTCGTCATGTTCCTCTCGCTCGCGGACAGCCCGTCGATAGAGCGACTTGTGACCCCTCGCACCGCGCTCACGGCGGCGGAGTACCTCGCGTACGAGAAAAACATGCACGTTCTCGTCGTCATGACCGACATGACGAACTACTGCGAAGCGCTGCGCGAAGTCTCGGCAGCCCGCAACGAAGTGCCTTCGCGCAAGGGCTATCCCGGCTACCTTTACTCCGACCTCGCTTCGCTCTACGAGCGGGCCGGAAAAATCGAGGGTTGCGAGGGCTCGATCACCCAGCTCCCCATTCTTTCAATGCCGAACGATGACATTTCGCACCCGATTCCTGACCTTACCGGCTACATTACCGAGGGGCAGATTGTCCTCGAGCGCGATCTCTCGCAGCGCGGCATCTACCCACCCATCGCGGGCCTGCCGAGCCTCTCGCGCCTCATGAAAGACGGCATCGGCGAAGGAATGACCCGCGACGATCACCGTGATCTCGCCGCGCAGCTCTTTTCGGCCTATGCGTATGTGCGCTCGGTGCGCGACCTCGCCGCGATTATCGGCGAAGAGGAGCTCTCCGAGAGAGATAAAATTTTCCTTAATTTTGGTGAGCGATTCGAGCATGAGTTTCTTGCGCAAGGTGAATTCGAAAATCGGAGTATCGAACAGACGCTCGATCTCGGCTGGAAAATGCTCGCGATTCTGCCCGAGTCCGAACTGGTGAGAATTCCACCTGCGCTCATCGAAAAGTATTTGCCTCGCGACCCGAAGACTGACAATTCGTCAATTTCGCAAACATCGCCGGCTGGTGCGCCCGTAGGCGAACCACCAACAGCGACATCAACTGCGAGCAGTGCAGTTCCCGCGCCCGCGCCGAAGGAGCAATGAGCCATGGCTGAGCCGATGCCCGCACCGACCAAGACCAACCTCATTCGAGAAAAGCGCAATCTTCAGCTGGCGCTTCAGGGCTACGATCTTCTCGAAAAAAAGCGCGAGATTCTCGTCATCGAGCTCATGAAACGCATGGATACTCTCGAACTCCTCGAGCGCGAAATCGCCAAGATGACCGAGGATGCATACGAGGCTTTGCGAAAGATGCTGCTTTCGGTCGGCCGCGAGCGCGCGCTCTCAATGTCGGCGCTGCCGGTGCGCGACATCACGCTGTTGGCATCGTACATCAATGTGAGCGGTATGCACTTGCCGACGCTCGATGTGCGCGCGAGCGCCCCTGTACTTCATTATTCCTTTATGAATTCGTTTGCCGTATGCGACGAAATCGTGATAGAGTTTACCGAGTTGCTTCAAAAGTTGTCGACAGCTGCAGGGATGAGGTCCATCGTGTGGCGCCTCGCGCGCGAAGTGCGAAAGACACAGCGAAGGGTCAACGCGCTGGATAAAATGGTGATCCCTCGCTCGCGGGAAATCGTGAAGTTTATCGATGCTTCGCTCGACGAGCGGGAACGCGAATCGCTGTTTGCGGTCAAAATGCTGAAGCAGCGGTTGTCCGAACAGGAAGGATCATGAAGAAAATGCTGGAAACCGTACTTGTGGCGATCAATGGCTCAGACGCTTCCATCTGCGCGTTCAAGTATGCTTTAGCCTTGAAGAAGGCTCTCGGCACAAGAATTGTCGCATGCTACGTGGTCGATACTGCAACTATTCGGCAATTGGCGCTCTCCAGATTTTTCGTTCCTGAAGAAAGCGAGGAGTACGAACGAAACCTTGAAAACTCAGGTCAGCGTTACCTCAATTTCTGCAATGAACTTGCGCGTCAAAAAGGACTCTCCATCGAAACAGTGATCCGCAAAGGTTCGGTGTCTGGCGAGATTGTGAAATATTCCATTGAGCTTGGCGTTGACGCGATCATTCTGGGCGGTAACCCCGCAGACGTCCTCTATCGCGACGCCATTGCCGATGCGAACCACGAGGTTCTGAAGAATGCCCGTTGCCCCGTCCTCTTTGTCAAACCTCCGCTTGGCGATGAATTCTACAAGACACTCTGACGCCTCGCGCGTCATTTTGAAAGCACAAGCTTGAATACAAGATTGAATACGGGGTCTGTCCCCCGCGCTTCGTTATATAAATAAAATTTAATATATTGGAATTTCGCAAAATGTATAGTATTATTCATTTCAGAAAAGAAAAGCGTGAGCAGAGGAGGCAGAGTATGATACAAACAGTGAGTGACATTCTCAGGTCCAAAGGGAGTGGCGCGGTGAGTGTGCTCCCGAGCGATAATGTCATCAAGGCGCTTGAGATCATGGCTGAAAGGAATATCGGCGCGGTCCTTGTCATGGATACTCAAGGCATTGTGCATGGCATTTTC